>JBAIXY010000022.1:0-3611 GCA_037916205.1 Vicinamibacterales bacterium
GGCATCAACGACCTGTGGTCGATCGATACCAACGGCAACTTCATCACTCAGGGCACGATCTCGACCAAGATCAAGACCGAGGTCGGCGACGTCACCACTTACTCGACGCAGTCGCAGAAAGCCGAGATCACCCTCTCCGGCAGCGGCCAGCTGAGCGGCGGCCTGGCGACGATCGAGTTCGACCAGCAGACGCGGCACATCATCAGCGCCAACACGCCGATGAAGGTGGTCGTGACTCTGACCTCGGCGGATTCGCCCGGCGTCTTCGTCACCGACAAGGGCATCGGCGGCTTCACGGTCCGCGAGCTCAACAACGGGACCTCGAACGCGACCTTTGATTGGGTGGCTGTCGCCCGCCGCGTCGGTTATGACGACCCGGCCCCGGCGGCCCCGGAAACTCCACCGACCGACCCCGCTCCAGTGACGGATCCGGCGCCGACCACTGACCCGGCTCCGACTCCGCCGACCGATCCCGCTCCAGTGACGGATCCGGCGCCGACCACTGACCCGGCTCCGCCGACGGATCCGGCGCCTTCAACTGCTCCGACCCCGACAGCCGACCCGGGGACAACCCTCAACGAACCTGTCCAGAACTCGCTTACGCCGTCTCCGGACGTGCAACCGACGCCGTAAGCGGAAGCTGGCCAAGTTCGTCGTATATATAAGAAAAGCGGGCGATTCAGGCGCTCGCTTTTCAATTTAAGCTCAACTCGAGGCTTTTTGACCATCGACAGCCCCAGCTCGCCGGCTGTCGTTTGCACCGCCCAGCACTTTCAATGGTCACCCTTGTGTATAACTTCCGACGCCTGATTATGCTATACTTTTAAGGCTAAAACTAATTAAATCGAGGTGCTTTAAGCGCTCAGCTTTTGAGTACATATGCAGGAGTCTTCTCCAATGAGCCAGCCGTCCTCCGAGATGGCGCAGCGGGATGCCAGTAAGGTCGTCCGCCTGTGCAACGCCATCATCCGCTGGACCATCCGCGTGCTGGCCGGCCTGGTCCCGGTGTTCTTCCTTCCCTGGACCATCGAGGTAGTGGAAATTAACAAGCAGCTGCTCATCCTCGTGGGCGCGGCGGTGGCCGGTCTGGCCTGGGTCGGCAAGATGCTGGCCGAGCGCAAATTCGAGTACCGACGCTCCATCGTCAATTCGATCGTCGTGCTCTACATCGCCGTTTACGCGATCAGCGCCTGGATGTCCAAGAGCCGCTACACCAGTTTGGCGGGCGACTTCGGACAGGAGATGACCGGCCTGGCGACCGTGGTAGCCTTCGCCATACTCTATTTCGTCATCATCAATAACGTCCGCACGCTCAGGGAGCTGTCCCGCGTCCTGTTCAGCGCCGTGGCCGGCGGCTTCGTCGCCGCCCTCTACGCCCTGCTTCAGGGCCTGGGCGTCTACGCCCTGCCTTTCGAGTTCGCCAAGGCGGCCTCGTTCAACACCGTGGGAACGGTCGCCTCGCTGGGCGTCTACCTCTCGTTCATCATCACGCTCGCCGGCGGCCTGCTGCTCGCCGGCCACAACCAGCAGCAGCCGGCCAAGAGCAAGCTGCGGCTGGCCTACAACATCTTCCTGGTGGTGACGTCGGTCCTGGCGCTTTTCCTCATCGCGGTCATCGATTACTGGCCGGTGACGCTCTGCCTGCTGGTCGCCTCGGCCCTGCTGATCGCTTTCGCCTTCGTCCACGCCAAGTCGATGAAGGGCATCGGCGGCGTGCTGCTGCCGATCGCCGCCCTGGTCGTCTCGCTGCTCCTGCTGGTCTTCCGTTTCCCGGTGGCCCTCGGCTATCCGGCCGAGATCATGCCGTCGATGAAGGCCAGCGCGGACATCGTCATGAAGACGATGCGCGAGCGGCCGCTCTTCGGCTCCGGCCCCGGCACGTTCATCTTCGACTACGCCAAGTTCCATTCGGCGGACGTCAACACGACCTATTTCTGGAACATCCGCTTCGACCGCGGAGCCTCGAATTTCCTGACCTCCCTGGCCACCACCGGCCTGCTGGGCACGCTGTCCTGGCTTCTCGTGGCCGTTTTCCTGCTGATCTCGGCCGCCAAGAAGCTCTTCAAGACCGACGAGGACACCTGGCACGTGCTGATCGGCATCTTTGCCGCCTGGTTCCTGCTGATCCTGGCCAAATTCGTCTATAGTTCGACCATCACTCTCGAGTTCGCCACCTGGCTGGGCATGGCCCTGCTGGTCGTGGTCCATCGCCGGGATTTCTTCACGGTCAAGTTCGAGAATTCGCCGCGGGCGGCCATGGTGTTGTCGTTCGTGTTCATCATGAGCCTGGTGTTCGCCCTGTCGGGCGCCTTCGTCGAAGCCCAGAGGTACGCGGCCGAGGTCGATTACGCGGCGGCGATCCGAGCCGACCGGGCCGGCGGCGACGTCAGCAAGGTCGTCGATCTGCTGGCCAAGGCCAGCAATCTCAACCAGTCCAACGACGTCTACGTCCGCAATCTCGGCCTGGCCCTGCTGGCCAAGGCCAACAATGAGGCTGCGACCCCGGTCGACGTCAAGAAGAACCAGGATGAGAAGGACGAGGATTACAAGAAGCGGGTGGATTCGGCCAAGCAGGACAAGGTCCGGCTGGTCGCTTCGCTGGCGGCTGACGCGGTCAACGTGGCCAAGCGGTCCACCGATCTGAACGGCGAGAACGTGGCCGACTGGTCGGTCCTGGCCTCGATCTACCAGGGATTGTTCGGTGTCACCGACGGTGCCGATGAATGGGCGATCAAGTCCTACCAGCGCGCCATCGAACTCGAGCCGGCCAACCCCGCGCTGCACACCGAGCTCGGCAAGGTCTACGTGTATCAGGCCGACGTGGCCAGCCAGGGAGAGCAGACCCAGGACGAAAAGGCCAAGGCCGACGCCAAGAAGAAGACCGATGACCTCCTGGCCAAGGCGGTCGACTCATTCAATAAGGCCATCGAACTCAAATCCGATTACGCGCCGGCCCATTATCAGCTGGCCCTCGCCTTCGATCGCCAGGGCAAGCTCAAGGAGGCGATCGGCAAGATGGAGTCCGTCGTCGCCTACAATCCGCAGGACGTCGGTGTCGGCTTCCAGCTCGCGTTGCTCTATTTCCGCGACGGCCGAAAGGACGAGGCGATCAAGGTGATGGAACAAGTGGTCACGCTGTCGCCCAACTTCTCCAACGCCCGCTGGTATCTGGCGGCCATGTATGAGGACAAGGGCGACGCTGCCAGCCTGGACAAGGCTATCGAGCAGATCAAGAAGGTCGATGAGCTGAATCCGGACACTGAAGTGGTCAAGCAGAAGCTCGACGAGCTGAACAAGAAGAAGGCGTCGCCGCCGCCCGCCGAGGGAGGGCAGCTGCCGCCGCCGGTAGACCAGCCGGTCCAGAATCCGAACGAGCCTGGCGTCCAGAAGCGCTAAAGACGATCCGAACACGGCCCGCAGCCAGCGGGCCGTGTTTTGATCTTTGCCGCGGCGGCCTGATGAGGAGCGGAACGTTGACAGCTCGGCTGATATTCTGTAGCCTTAAATCCACGGAAAACCTATATTTGTTGCCGAGGGCCGCTAGCTCATCTGGTAGAGCGCTTCCATGGCATGGAAGAGGTAAAGGGTTCGAGTCCCTTGCGGTCCACCAT
>JBAIXY010000023.1:0-2730 GCA_037916205.1 Vicinamibacterales bacterium
GGCCGAGATCGCCAGCCTGACCACCGACGTCTTCCAATTTTCCATCAGCGGCGCCAGCCGATAATATATGAAAGCGGGGCCCCGCCTCGTGAGACCTATGGCCAGACCGAAAGACAACGAAAAGAAGACGACGCCGGGCGAGACCGGACCGGAGGACACCGAGATCGTGCCCGCGGCCGACCTGGACCTGGCCCGCGAGGCCGACGCGCCCAAGCCGCCGCGACCTCCGGCCAACGTCTTCATCAATACCCTGAACGTCTTTGCCGGACCGATGAGCCGCATCTACGACCCGATCCGCAAGGTCTGCTACGAGCCGCTCCAGACGCACTGGGAGGAACGGTACAAGAAGAGGTCGAAGCATCCGCACACGATGCTTATCCTGGACATGGCGCTCCTGGCCCTGGTCGGCACCCTGGTCGTCGGCGGCATTTTCGCCTATTTCGTCCTGCCGGCCTTCCCCCAGCCGCAGGTCGTGAACCTCCAGACCCTGTCCCCGGCCAAGCTGGTCAGCGGCGGCCATACCGAGTTCGTCATCGCCTATCGCAACGAGACCGGCCGGCCGATGGCTTCGGCCGAACTGCGGGTCAACCTGCCCGAGGGCTTCGTGGCGGACAAGGCGGCTGAGGCCAAGGCCGGCCAGGCCCAGCCGGCAGCCGTCGGCGCGAGGGTCCTGGTCTACCCGCTGGGCACGCTCGCTCCCAACGGCCGGGGCGAGATCCGGATACCGGGGACCGTCTACGGCCCGATCGGCGCCAAAAAGGTGCTGGCTTCTGACCTGCTGTTCTGGCAGGAGGGCCAGACCGCGCCGAGCCGGACCGCCAGCTATACCGAATGGCTGATCGAGGATTCGCTGCTGTCCCTGGACCTGCGCCTCAGCGAACAGTTCGTCCGCGGCCGGCAGACCGCCGTGACCATCGCCTACTCCAACAAGGGCGACCAGCCGATCGAAGCCGCGGTCGTCAGGCTGAGCGCGCCCGATGACTTCATCATCAGCGGGGCGGAACCGCGGATGAGCGGCCGCAACGAATGGCTCATCTCCGATCTGGAAGGCAAGGGTTCCGGCCTGATCACCGTCTACGGACGCCTGCGCTCCGGCGGTCCCCAGGCCGCCTCGCCCAGCTTCACCCTGCGCGGCTACGTCATCGCCGGCGGCGAGCGCTACCTGACCCAGGAAACGCGCCGCAACATCGCCGCTCTGACCGGCGGCTTCGAGTTGAGCCAGGAGATCTCCTCGCCGGCCGGCAGCCAGTCCCTGGCGCCGGGCGAGAACGTGACCGTGACCCTGCGCTACCGGAATGCCGGCGGCCAGCCCATTGATAACGTCCGGATCACGCTGGAACCGACGCCGAGCATTATCCTGCCGCCGGAAACGCCCTTTTTCTGGGACGCCTCCCGGCTGCCCGAACTGCGGCGGCTCGAGCCGGGCGCTTCGGGCGAGATCACCGCGGGATTCAGGCTCAAAGGCGCCTTCGCGGCCGAAGACCTCGGCGGCCAGCCCTATCCGGTCCTGGACATCGCCGCCCTGGCCGAATATGACCTGGCCGGCGACACCATCCATCCGGTGCACGTCGACGCCGCCGGCCTTTCCATGCCGGTCGCCACGGTGCTGGGGATCAAAGCCGCGGCCATGTACTACACCAAGGACGGCGAACAGCTGGGCGTCGGTCCCCTGCCGCCCCGGGCCGGCCAGCCGACCAAATACTGGGTCTTCATCTACCTGACGAACACCACGAGCGCCGTGCGCGACGCCAAGGTCGAGGCGGCCCTGCCGACGAACGTGGCCTGGACCGGCAAGTACAGCGTCACTTCCGGCCAATCGGCCGCCTACCTGCCCTCGACCGGCACGGTCCAGTGGGACGCCGGGCTGGTCCCGGTCGGAGCCGACGGCAGCATCAAGGTGGGGCTGAGCTTCGAGGTCGAGCTTACGCCGGACAAGACCGACATCGGCAAGATCCCGGTCCTGCTCAAGGACATCAAGGTCACCGGCGCCGACTCGGTGACCGGGGCCCGGGTAGGCGCCACGGCGCCTGATATCACCGCCGACCTGCAGTTGGACGAGCGGGCCGCCGGCAAAGGGAAAGTGGTCAAGTAGCCGTCACAGGCCAACAAAGCCGAAAAACGCCCGAAAAAGGGCGTTTTTTGACGTTAACGACAGCCGGGTCACGGCCTTGACAGGCTGCTATTTTTCTGCTAAAGTATCACGTTAAAAATTCGGTCCGAAAATACCGGGCGCGACCGTCGGATGAGCGCCGCTGGGCCGATTTTTTCGCCAAGATATGAAGATCGCCATGATCGGACAAAAAGGCATCCCGACGCAGTTCGGCGGTATCGAACGGCATGTCGAGGAACTGGCCGTGCGTCTGGGCCGGATGCGCCACGAGGTCATCGTCTACACGAGGGCCTGGTATGCCGCGCCCCGGGCGCGGTTCTCCAAGGGCGTCCGGACCGTGGCCACCCCGACCATCAAGAGCAAGCACCTGGACGCCGTCGTCCACACCCTGACCTCGACCGTCCACGCCATCAGGAGCGGCGTTGATATCATCCATTACCACGGCGTCGGCCCGTCGCTCCTGGCCTAGATCCCCCGCGTTTTCGCGCCGCGTATCCGGGTCGTGGCCACTTTCCACTGCATCGACCGCAAGCACCAGAAATGGAACGCTTTCGCCAGGTTCATGCTCGGCCTGGGCGAGGCGGCCGCCTGCGCTTTCCCGCACGAGACGATCACGGTGT
>JBAIXY010000024.1:0-8020 GCA_037916205.1 Vicinamibacterales bacterium
CCAAAAAAATGACCCCGAAAAAAGCCGCGGCCAAGAGCACCGGCGAATACACGGCGAAACAGATCACCGTCCTCGAGGGACTCGAGTCCGTGCGGCGCCGCCCCGGCATGTACATCGGTTCGACCGGGCCGGCAGGCTTGCACCACCTGATCTGGGAGGTCGTCGACAACTCCATCGACGAGGCCATGGGCGGATACTGCAACGAGATCGTCATCTCGCTGCTGCCCGACAACATGGTCTCGGTCTATGACAACGGCCGCGGCATTCCGGTGGACATGCACAAGCAGTACCGGGTCTCGGCCCTCGAACTCGTGCTGACCAAGCTCCACGCCGGCGGCAAGTTCGGCGCCGGCGGCTACAAGGTGTCCGGCGGCCTGCACGGCGTCGGCGTGTCCGTGGTCAACGCCCTGTCGACGCACATGAAGGCCGAGGTCAAGCGCGACGGCAAGCTCTGGGTCCAGGAGTACAAGCGCGGCATCCCGCAAAAGAAGGTCGTCGCCGTCGGCAACGCCCGCGGCACCGGCACGACGATCACCTTCCAGGCCGACCCGGAGATCTTCCAGACCGTCGAGTACGACTGGACGACGATCCTCGACCACCTCCGCCAGCAGGCCTACCTGACCAAGGGCGTCCGCATGGCCGTCATCGACAAGCGCGTCCGCGGCAAGGAGCAGACCTACGGCTTCTATTTCGAGGGCGGCATCAAATCCTACGTGCGCTACCTCAACCACCAAAAGGAGGTCAAGCACCCGTCGATCTTCTACGTCAACAAGGAAGCGGAGGGCGTGCTCGTGGAGATCGCCTGCCAGTACGTCGAGGACTACAAGGAGACCGTCTACGCCTTCGCCAACAACATCTACAACCCGGACGGCGGCATGCACCTGGTCGGCCTGCGTTCGGCGCTGACCCGCGAGCTGAACAACTACGCCCGCAAGCAGGGACTGCTCAAGGAGAAGGACGAGAACATCAGCGGCGAGGACAGCCGCGAGGGGCTGACCGCGGTGGTCAGCGTCAAGATCAAGGAGCCGCAGTTCGAGGGGCAGACCAAGGCCAAGCTCGGCAACCCCGAGGCCAAGACGGCCGTCGAATCGGTCTTCTCCGAGGCGCTGGAGATCTTCCTGGAAGAACATCCCAAGGACGCCGAGGCGATCATCGGCAAGTGCATCCTGGCCACCCGCGCCCGGCTGGCCGCCCGCGCCGCCCGCGACACCGTGCTGCGCAAGGGCGCGCTCGAGGGGCTGACCCTGCCCGGCAAGCTGGCCGACTGCTCCACGCGCGAGGCCGAACGGTCCGAGATCTTCATCGTCGAGGGCGATTCCGCCGGCGGCTCGGCCAAGCAGGGGCGCGACCGCGAGTTCCAGGCCATCCTGCCGCTGCGCGGCAAGATCCTGAACGTCGAACGCGCCCGGATCGACAAGGTCCTCTCGAACGACGCCATCAAGAGCCTGATCGTCGCCCTGGGCACCAACATCGACGACCAGTTCGACATGACCAAGCTGCGCTACAACCGCATCGTGCTCATGACCGATGCCGACGTCGACGGCGCCCACATCCGCACCCTGCTCCTGACCCTGTTCTACCGACATCTGCCCAAGCTGATCAGCGAACGCCACCTGTTCATCGCCCAGCCGCCGCTCTACCGCCTGGCCCGGGGCAAGGACATCCGCTACGCCTACAGCGACGACGAGCGGGACAAGATCATCACCGAGATGCAGAAACAGCGGGCCGAGACCAAGGCGGCCAAGGGCGCCAAAGCTGCCAAGCCGGCGGCCGAGGAACCGGAGGCCGAAGGCGCCGCGGAACCGGCGGCCGGCGAAGCGACGGCCGCTCCCGGCGGCATCTCCATCCAGCGCTACAAAGGTCTGGGCGAAATGAATCCCGAACAGCTCTGGGAAACGACCATGAATCCGGGCACCCGCATGATGAAAGAAGTGACCGTCGACGACGGCCAGAAAGCCGACCAGATCTTCGACATCCTGATGGGCTCGGACGTCGAGCCGCGCAAGAGGTTCATCCACACGCGCGCGAAGAGCGTGAAAAATTTGGACATCTGATCAGTGCGAGCTCTGGTGTACTGCGGGCGGATAACCGGACACTGAAATAAAAGCGGGAGACGCCCCCTAACGGGGCGTCTTTTATTCGCGAGTGTCCTTCGCCCGCAGTGCGAAGAGCGTGAAAAATTTGGACATCTGAGACCGCGGCCGCCATGAACACGAAAGACGCTTCCCCGCGAAGCGTCTTTTTGCGCCGTGTCGGCACCGGGACCGCCGGTGCCGCCATTGGTGAACGGCCGGAAGACCTGTTATCATACTGTCCATCAGGCTCGCTTGAGCCATAATCATTCATTAACCTAAGTGCAACTATGCGCCTCAAGATACTGGGCGTGTCGGCCGTCGCCTTCGCCCTGGCCCTGGCCGTCGCCGTCCCGGCCTTCGCGGACGATTACGCGAATTCCAACAGCGCGACCAACGGCTCGACGAACAGCGCCCTGACCAACACCAACGGCGGGCTCACCAACAGCGGCCTGACCAACAGCGGCGCCGGAGAAAAAGATCATGGAAAGAAGCCGGAGGTCAAAAAGACGCCGGCCGTGCTAGATGTCGCCTGCCTGCAGGCGGCCGTCGACAAGCGCGACACCGCCGTCGCCGCCGCCATCGATGCCCGCGGCACCGCCCTGAAGACAGCGTTGACGGCCCGCAAGGACGCCTTGAAGGCGGGGCTCGCCCTGACCGACGCCAAGGCGCGCAAAGCGGCCCTGAAAGAGGCCTGGAAAGCCTGGGCCAGCGCTTCCAAGAAGGCCCTGGCCGACATGCGCTCGTCCCGGCTCGGCGCCTGGAAGACCTTCTACACCGACCGCAAAGCCTGCGGCAAGGCGGCTGTCCAGGTCGACACTTCGAGTTCGGGCGTGGACGCCGGACTGTAGCCGAACAACGGACGGACCGCCCCGCGCCCGCGGGGCGGTTTTGTTTTCGGCCGCCAACGCGGGATTTTTCACCGCCGCCGGTTGATGCTAAGCTGTTCGGACGGCCGCCGACCGGCCGCACCGCCATGAACGCCGATACCCGCGAACAACTTTTTCGGAAGCTTCTGCCCGACGAGCCGGCCTTCCGCTGGCAGCAGATCGAACGCGCCCTGTTCACTCCGGGATGGCGCGGCTGGGCCGACGCTTCCAACCTGTCCAGGGGAATAAAGGCCGTGTTAAAAGACAAAATGCCCTGGCTGACCGTGACCGATCCCCGGGTCCTGTCCGGCGCGGCCGGCGACACTTTCAAGGCCGCCCTGCTTCTCGCCGACGATCGCCGGATCGAGACCGTGCTGATGAAGAACCGGCGCGGCGAATGGACCGTCTGCGTCTCTTCGCAGGTCGGCTGCGCCATGCGCTGCGCTTTCTGCGCCACGGGCCGCATGGGCTTCTGCCGCGACCTGACGGCCGACGAGATCGTCGACCAATACCGCTTTTGGCGGGACTTCCTGGACGGACGCAAGGAACTGTCCGGCCGCGTCAGCAATGTCGTCTTCATGGGCATGGGCGAACCGCTGGCCAACTACGACAGCGTGAAGGCCGCCCTGCGCACCCTGCTCGAACGCACCGACCTGGGACCGACGCGGATCACCGTTTCCACGGTCGGGCTGCTCCCCCGCCTCGAAGGCATCCTGACCGACAAGGACTGGCCGCCCGTCCGGCTGGCCGTGTCGCTGCACAGCGCCGACCCGCTGACCCGCAAGCGGATCATGCCGACCACCCACGACGAGTTCCTGCCGAAGCTGGCGGACTGGGCCCTGCGCTACATGCGGACCCTCGGCAACAAGCGGCACCACCTGACCTTCGAATACGTGATGCTGGCCGGCGTCAACGACACCGCCAGGCACGCCGACCTGCTGGCCAAGTTCGTGAACTCTGCCGGCCGCGCCCGGGTCAATCTCATCCCCTACAATTTCACCGGCACCGCTTTTCTGGGGTCGTCGGACGACGAGATCGCCGCTTTCACCGCCCTGCTGGAAAAAAAAGGCGTGACCGTCACCCGGCGCCGGTCCATGGGCGAGGACATCGCCGCCGCCTGCGGGCAGCTGATCCAGCTGCAGGGAAAGGGGCCGGCGGGCAAATAGCGACGGCCGGGCTCGACGCGAAAAAAAAGAAGCTCCCCGTGAGGGAGCTTTTTCGATGCGGTCAGCCGCCGGTGAGCCAGCGGCAATCGGACTCCGGATCGCGTTCCAGGTCCATCAATTCCGCGGCCAGGCGGAAACGGTCGTAGGTCGTATCGGACACGGCGAAGAGCGTCTCGCGGCCGCCCTTGGTCCGCAGCTGGACGGTCCCCGCCGTCAGCTGGTCCAGCGGCTCGTCCGGCCGGTCCGGCAGGAAGACGAATTCCACGGCGCAATTCAGGCGCCGGGCCAGCTCGGAAGCGGACAGCCAGACCGTGGCCCCTTCGGCGAACGGCAGACCCTGGTGAACGGCGTTTTCGCTCTGACGCATGCGACCTCCACGGCTTGAGGAAAGGTACAACGAGGCAAATTATCATTTCCGAACGCCGTGTCAACCCTGCCCTGGCGGCCGGGCAAAACCGCTTGCCAAACGGCCGGCCTTTATGTATAGTGGGGCCATCGAATATTGACCGCCCCCGGGGCGGTTTTAAGGACCGAATATTTTCCGCTTATGGCCAATCGTCTCATCGCCTATATCAAGGAGTCCAAGGACGAGCTCCTGAAGGTCGCCTGGCCCTCCCGCCAGCAGGTGGTCAAGGACACGCTGGTCGTGCTGGGCATCTCCGCCGGCATCGCCCTGTTCTTCGGAGCGATCGACTTCGGCATGGTGGCAGCCTTCACCCGTTACCTGGAAATGTAGTTCATTCCGCGGTCGCCGCGCCGGACGGCGCGGCCCAGCCCCGGCCCCCGGCCGGCGGCCCTCCGCGACAAGCTTTATGCCAAAACAAGTACAACAGCTCGGCCGCCGCTGGTATGCCATCCATACCTACTCCGGCTACGAGGAGAACGTCGCCCACAACCTGAAGCAGCGCATCGAGTCCATGGACATGGGCGACAAGATCTTCAGCATCCTCATTCCCAAGGAGAAGAAGATCAAGATCAAGAACGGCAAGCGCAAGATCGTCGAGGAAAAGATCTTCCCTGGCTACGTGCTGGTCGAGATGATCGTCACCGACGACTCCTGGTACGTGGTCCGCAACACCCCGAACGTCACCGGCTTCATCGGCACGGGCACCATCCCGACGCCGGTGCAGGAAGAGGAGATCAAGGCCCTGCAGAAGCGGATGGGCGTCGAGGAGCCGGAATACAAGATCAACGTCGAGGTCAACGCGCCGGTCAGGATCACCGACGGCCCGTTCAAGGGCTTCGAGGGCAAGGTGGCCGAGATCGACGAGTCGCGCGGCAAGATCAAGGTGCTGGTCTCGATGTTCGGACGCGAAACGCCGGTCGAACTCGACTTCCTCCAGGTCAAGAAGATCTGATCAGCGGAATTGTTCAAGGAACGCGGGCCCCAGCGGCCCGCGTTTTGACAATAAAAAACGGGCATCCGAGTGGATGCCCGTCCGCGTCTAAAGATCGATCTCGACGACCGGCTCGAGGTCGGCCCTGATGAGCCGGCCGATCGAGCCCTTGAGCTCCGCCTCGACGCTGGCCAGGGAGGCCGGCGAACCGTGCGACAGCACGGCGATCTCGGGCCGCAGGTCCCGGAACCAGCGGATCGAGCCGGCCCGGTCGTTGTGGCCGCCGAGCCGGAAGTGCTCGACCTGGCAGCGCAGCGGCAGGTTGACGTCGACGTACCGTCCGCGGATGTCGGTCTCGCGGAAGGTCAGCCGCGGCACGCCGCCGCTGGCTTTCCGCTCGGCGTCCGCCTTGAGGATCTTCTCCCCGTCGGTGCCCGAGGCCACGTAGCCGGTGAAGGCTACGACGGCGTCCGCGTCGGGCAGCAGCTCGCGCCGCCACCAGGTGCCGATGCCGCCGGGTCCGCCCATGCCGGGCGGGGCGATGATGACGTAGCCGCCGGCCTGGTCGCGGACGCGCTCGCGGTAGCGGCGGTCCTCGATCAGGTTGACCCGGTCGATGATGAACGGCCGGTCCCGGTTGCACCAGGCGTGCCGCCCGGTCGCGAACATCTTCGCGAAGGCCGCGGCCGAACCGTCCAGATAGACCAGATAATCGTCGGCCAGGCCCAGGCGCTGAAGCTCGTGGGCCAGGGCGCCGCCCCGATGCAGGGAGAAGGTGTAGAAAAGCACCCGGCGGTCATCGGCCAGCGCCTGGCGGCAGAGGTCCGCCGCCCGGTCCATCTCCGACCGCCAGTCCGGCTGGCCGCCGACGGCGCCGCCGTAGGTGCAGTCCGAACCGGCCACGATCTGCGGCCGCCAGGCGTCGGGCAGGGACGAAGCCCCGAGGACGCCGGGCTGGTCGTGATCGCAGCGGTCGCCGGAAAAATGCACCAGCCGGCCGCCGATGGGCAGGGTGTAGGAGCAGGCGCCGCTGATGTGGCCGGCCGGCCAGACCAGCGCCGTCTGCCCGGGCGCGACCGGATGCTCGCCGACGGAGGCGATCTCGGCGATACGCCGCTCGACCTCGCGGACGTGGGCCGGCGAGTAGGGCTTGATCTGGGCCGGCCGCCGGCTCTTGGTGTCCAGCTCCATCCGGTAGGTGTGCCGCACGGCCATGGCCGTCGGACGCGTCATGAAGAACTTCGCGTCGGCGGCCAGGAAGGGCACGAGCGCCGGCAGGCAGCCCATGTGGTCGTGGTGGGCGTGGGTGACCAGCACGGCGTCGACCGGACGGCCGTCCCGGAGCGGGGTCAGGTCAGGACCGACGATCCGCTCGACGTCGCCGTCGTGCTCGGCCGAAGCGCCGCAGTCGACGACCAGGCGAACTTCGATGTCGGTCCCCTGCATGACGTCCAGAATGGCGCAGGAAACCTCGAGGTCATCCTGGTCCGAGTGGCGCCCGAGGCGCTGCAGTCTGATGCGCTTTCCCATCGCGGGACCGCCTTTCCTGACCGGCGCGCGGCCGGCCAAAACCGAACTGTCATTTAATTTCAAAGGGCATTCGTCCGATAATTCCGCGGTCAGGCGGAACGCTCGATTGAACCATCAGGCCGGACCAATGTCAAACGGAACATCCGTGTCGGGCGCCGGAGGCGCGGAAAAATAAACCAGCCGCCTGGAAGACCAGACGGCCGGAGCGGACGACGAACGGGGTTAGAATGAGCGGGATCTCTTGATCAGGCTGGCGGCCAGGATAACGACGGCCGAGGTCAGGACGAGGGCGGGGAGGAGATGGAGTGCGGTGGAGGCGATGGGCGGAGGCGTGAGCGCCTGGCTGGCGGCGTCGGCCGTCACGGCGGCGGCCGCGGTGACCGCCTTGGCCGTTTTGCCGAGCAGCAGCTCGACCAGCGCGGCCAGGACCAGGGCGACGGTCAGGGGGCACAGCGTCCAGCGGATCCAGAGCGACATTTCTCTTCCTGCTTTCCTGCGGCTAAAAGCCGCGATCAAGGGGTTGGTACTTCAATGAACATGTCAATGTAGCATATTTTTGGCATTTTGTCAAGATGTCCATGCGGCGATTTTTGGCCAGACAAAGCAAAAATAACGAGTCCGGCCATGCGACCCGGTCGGCCGGCCAGGATAAGGCGCGGAAACGCGGGCCCCGGACCTTGCGCGTTCAACCGGATTAAGGTAATCTCTCCCCACGTGCCGGATGCGGCCCCGAGGCCGGCTTCTCATCACGGCGCCTATTAAATTGCATCCAGTCCAGCCATCAATATGGCCAAGAAGATCAAGACATTCATCAAACTGCAGATCCAGGCGGGCAAGGCCAACCCGGCCCCGCCGGTCGGCCCGGCGCTCGGCCAGCACGGCCTGAACATCGCCGAGTTCTGCCAGAAGTTCAATGCCGCCACCGCCAAGCTCGGCGGCGACATCATCCCGGTCGTCATCACCGTCTACGAGGACCGGACCTACAGCTTCGTCCTGAAGACCCCGCCCGCCGCCGAACTGCTCAAGAAGGCCGCCGGCATCACCAA
>JBAIXY010000025.1:0-6736 GCA_037916205.1 Vicinamibacterales bacterium
CTTGATCGCCGTCTCGCTGTCGCCGTTGACGCGGCGCCGCCAGAGCACGACCGGCCAGCGCCGATCAATGAAGACGTGGGTGGCGAAGATGACGGCCAGCCACGGCCAGGCTAGCCCGGCGAACAGGCAGAGCGGCGCGAAGGCCAGGGTGTACTTGAGGCAGTGCGTCAGCAGGGCGCGGTTCAGCGGCCGTCCGGCGGCCTTGTTGAGGGCCTCGTATTCGGTCTGCGTCAGGAAGTCGCCGACGAGGTGGGCGATGAGGCACCAGGCGATGAGCGGCACGACAGCCTCCTTTGTCCTAAAGGACCGCTTTCAGGATAACGCCGGGCCGCGCGTCCGCCAAGACGCCGCGCGCGGCGGACCGCCGACCCTGGATTTTCCGGGCCCGGCATGGCATCATGGCCGGCGTATGGCGTACCCGGATATCGGCTGGTCCCGCCTGAAGCCGCGGTCGTTCGGCCTCAAGACCCGCGTTTTTGCCGCGGTTTTTTTCGTTCTGGGCGCCGCCGCGCTGGGTGTCTGGGCCTTCGCCGGAGAACGGCCGGCGGCAGCCGAAGGCGGCCTGGTCTTCGGCGCGACCTTCTCCAAGGAGTACGCCCAGAGCCTCGGACTCGACTGGCAGGCGGCCTACACGGCGGTCCTGGATGACCTGGGCATCCGGCTGCTGCGCATCCCGGCCTACTGGGACGAGATCGAGCCGCAGCCGGGGCATTTCGATTTCAGCGACGTCGACTGGCAGATATCCGAAGCGGCCAGGCGCGGCGCCAAAGTCGTGCTGGCCGTGGGCCTGAAGCTGCCGCGCTGGCCGGAGTGTCACGCGCCCGGCTGGACCGAAGGCATGGGCGTCGACGAGATCCGCCGCCGCCAGCTGGTCATGGTCGAGGCCGCGGTCAAGCACTTCCGCGGCGAGCCGGCCATCGTCAACTGGCAGATCGAGAACGAGCCGCTGTTCCAGTTCGGCGAGGACTGCCCGAGGCTGACCGCCGACTACCTGAAAGACGAGGTCGCAGCGGTCAAGGAGCTCGACAGCCGGCCGATCATCCTCCAGGACGCCGGCGAGTTCTCGACCTGGGGGCCGACGGCTCGATACGCCGACACGCTGGGCGTCAGCCTGTACCGCGTGGTCTGGGACAAGCGCTTCGGCTACGTCCGCTGGCCGGGCCTGGCCGCCGCCTACCAGCTGCGGGCCGCCCTGGCCAGGCGCCACGTCGACAAGGTCATCATCACCGAACTGCAGGCCGAGCCCTGGGTCACCGAGTCCATCACCAAAGTGCCGATCAGGGACCAGTTGGCCCAGATGAACCCGGACCAGCTCAAGAACAACGTGCGGTTCGCCGAGCGCATCGGCTTTCCGCAGGCGTATTTCTGGGGCGTCGAGTGGTGGTACTGGATAAAGCAGCAGGGGCATCCGGAGATGTGGGAGGCCGCCAAAAAGATGATCGGCGGCCCGGTGCGCGTGGCCTCGGCCAAGTGAGCGCGGGCCGGCAGGCCGGCCTTGAATCTTCAGCGGGCTCTTGTTAAGAAGAGCCTGTTCTTTGATATCAGAGATTCGTCTCGCTTCGACAAGGAGGAGGTCATGGTCGATACGCAGGCGCTCTACGCGAAGCTGGCCGAGAAGCTGGCGGAGATATCCCATCTGCGGGCGGCCGCGGCCGCGCTCGAGTGGGACACGGAAGTGCTGATGCCCGAGGCCGGTTCCGACCATCGGGCCAAGGTAATGGCCTATCTCT
Organism: Vicinamibacterales bacterium; assembly: GCA_037916205.1. GTDB lineage: Bacteria > Patescibacteriota > Patescibacteriia > SG8-24 > SG8-24 > JBAIWZ01. Next base: position 1,731 of record JBAIXY010000025.1, read on the forward strand.
CCGGAGCGGCGCACGACCGGTCGGTCGCGCCCGAGTTCGGCGACATCGTCTGCCGGCTCAAGTGGGAGCTCGGCCGGGGCGCGCTGACCGAGGTCCAGGAAGCCAACGTGCGCCAGGCCCTGAAAAGCTACGAGCGCGAGCGCCGCCTGCCCGGCGAGCTGGTGCGGGAGATGGCCGAGGTCTGTTCGGCCTCGCACCACGTCTGGCAGCAGGCCCGGAAAGCGTCGGATTTCGGCAGGTTCCTGCCGAATCTGGAACGCATCATCGCGCTGAAGCGCGAGGAAGCGCGCCTGGTCGGCCCGGCCGGGTCGCCCTACGACGCCCTGCTCGACGCCTTCGAGCCTGGCGCCACGGCCGCTTCGGTCGCCGCCGTCCTCGACCCGCTGCGCGCCTTCCTGGAGCCGTTCGTCCGGCGCATCGTCACGTCGCCCCGCCAGGCCGATCCGGCCGCGGCCCGCGTCGCCGCGCCCAAGGACCTGCAGGAGCGGATGGTCCGGCTGGCCGCCGAGGCCATCGGCTTCGACTTCCGCGCCGGCCGGCTGGATGTCAGCGCCCACCCGTTCACCAGCCGCCTGCACCCGGGCGACACCCGGATCACCACGCGCTACGACGAAGCCGACCTGCTCGAGGCCCTGACCGGCGTCATCCACGAGGCCGGCCACGGCATCTACGAACAGGCCCTGCCCGCCGACCAGTTCGGCGCGGCCGCCGGCGACGCCGCCTCCTACGGGCTCCACGAGTCGCAGTCGCGGCTCTGGGAGAACCTGGTCGGGCGGAGTCGTCCGTTCTGGGACTTCTTCCTGCCCAAGCTGCGGGAGGCCGGCCTGGCCCTCGACGCCGATCCCGACGCGCTCTACCGCGGCGTCAACGCGGTCCGTCCGTCGCTCATCCGGGTCGAGGCCGACGAGGTCACCTACAACCTGCACATCTGCCTGCGCTTCGAGATCGAACGCGAGCTGATCGAAGGCAGACTGGAGGCGGCCGGTCTGCCGGCCGTCTGGAACGCCAAGGTGCGCCAGTATCTGGACATCGAGGTGCCGGACGACGCGCGCGGCGTGCTCCAGGACGTGCATTGGTCCGGAGGGCTCTTCGGCTACTTCCCCAGCTACGCCCTGGGCAACCTCTACTCGGCCCAGCTTTACGAGGCCGCCAAGCGAGACCTGCCCGGTCTCGAGGACGGCTTCCGCCGCGGCGAGTTCGCGCCGCTCAAGGCCTGGCTGAACGAACGCGTCCATCGCCATGGCGCCACGCTCACGGCGGACGAGATCGTCCGACGGGCCGCGGGCGCGCCGCCTGACGCCAGCCATTTCATCGCCTATCTGGAGGCGAAGTACGGCGAGATCTACTCGCTTTAGTCTTACGGGACCCTTTCGGGGGTCCCTTTTTAGTGAATAAAAAAACGCGCCCCGGAGAGGCGCGTCGCGTGAAAGACGAAAGATCGGACCGTTCAGCGGCCGGCGGCCCGGACGTTCACCCGGACGTTGATCCGGATGTTCGCCGGCAGGGGCCGGCCGTAGGGGTCGGCGACCGGTGCCGACACGTCGCCCGGACGCTCGTCCGGCGGCGGGTTCGAGACCCACTCGCGTTGGTCGAGGTCGTTGCACATCGCGTGCTCGCAGGGGCTGTGGAAGCCGCCGCTGTTGGGCACGCCGTCGGCGTCGTCATCACGGAGCGGAGGGAGCGGGGTCGCGGCGTCATCCTGTGACACGGCGGGCGGGGCCTCGTCGGCGTACTCGTCGCCGCCGCAGGCAGGCAGGGAGAGGGCAACGGCCACAGCAAAGAGTCCAGCGGAGAGGATCTTCATTGCGGTCTCCTTTCCTCATTCCATGGCGCAACCCTGGTTCTTAGCATAAATGAGCGGGCCGGTCAATATCCGCCGGCCCCGCTGCCGGCCATTGACCTAGCCCGCCGGCCGGGTTAGTCTGTCGGCGGTGTTCCAACGCGGGAGGCCGACATGGGAACCGATCGGAACCTGACCCTCCACGCCGCCGTCGCCGCCGGCATCATCCGCGTCATCAAGCAAGCGGCTCTGAAAGGCGGGCGCGAGACCCGGCTGCACGCTCTTTACCTGGCCGGGACCGGCCACCTGGCCGGGCTGGACCCGCTCCTCTCCGCCGAAGCCTCGGGCTTCATCCTGGAATTCGTCCGCGACGGCCTGGGCGGCCTGGCCCCCCACAGCATCCGGCGCGTCCTGGCCGGCGACCAGGAGCCGGTCTGGCGCCTGACCAACGATTACCTGGCCCTGCTGGGGCACCCTCCGGTCGGTCCGGCGGACCTGCCGGCCCAGGTCCTGGCGGTCGACTGAAGCCGCCGAATTTCCTCGGAAACCCGTCGCCTGACGGGTTTTTTTCTTACCTGACCGCGCGGCAGTTGCATTTTACGCTGACCTTAGCTATTATTACGGCACTTCGTCACCCGACGCCGACCCTTTATGCCCAAGCCGACCTCGGTCTTCAGCGCCCTGGCCAACAAGACCCGGCTGGATATCCTGCTCGCCCTGCACAAGCACGAGATGAACGTCTCGGAGCTGATCAAAGAATTGGGCGTCCAGCAGAGCGCCATCTCCCATAACCTCAAGAAGCTGGCCAGCGCCGGCCTGGTCAGCATCCGCCGGCAGAAGAAGTTCACTTTCGCGGCGCTCGATCGGGCCAAAGCCGATCTGATCATGCAGCTGCTGAAGAGTTCGACCGGCCAGTTGGATAAAAAGGCGGCGCGGATCTTCGAGAACACCGAGACCACCAGCAAGCGCTTGGTCGACGTGCTGCCGGTGCCCGCCATCATCGTTCAGGGGGCGGAGGTCTATTTCGCCAACCGGTTGGCCGTCACGCTTTTCGGTTACGAGTCACGGCGGCAGCTCATCGGCAAGAAGGTCACGGGAATGCTCGATGCCGAGGCCACGCTGCTGATCCTTAAGCGCCGCCAGGCGCTGCTGCAAGGCCGGCCTGTTTCGCCCGCAGAGCACAACATCATCCGGCGCGACGGATCTCCGGTAACGGTTGAATCCCACGTTACTCTGGTAAAGCTGAACGGCGACTACGGTTTTTTCATCGCTTTTCGGGACCTGACCCGGCAAAAGGAAAAGGAAGCGAACATCTGCGAGCACGCGAAATGGCTTCGCCAGATCGCCGACACGGCCGCCTGCGCCGTGATGGTGACCGACAAGGACGACACCATCGTTTACGGCAACGAGCGTCTGGCCTCCTTCCTGGGCCAGGATGTCAAAGCCATTCAGGGAAAAAAATTCCACAGTTTTCTCTGGCCGCAAGGCAAGCCCAAGGTGCTGAAGTTCATCCGCATGCTTAGACAAGGCCGCGGCGGCACCTTCGAAACGGTCATTCATCCGCTCAAAGCGAAGCCCCTCAAGATCCATTTTTCTGCCGGACCTCTGTACGACGAACTGGGAAAATATTGGGGCCAATTGTCCATCATAATGGAGTCGAAGACCCAAGGGAGGCTGATCGGTCCGCCGAGGCGCCGCTGACGGCGGCCCGCAACACGGCCCACAAGCTCGCAAAGTTTCATGGGAGCCGGTGACAATCCGGCTCTCTTGCGTTATACTCAGGCACGAACCATTCGACGACCGACATGACCAAAAGAACGGCACCCAAATTGTTCAGCGCGCTGTCCAACCCCACCAGGCTGGCCATCATTTTGAGCTTGGCCAAGGGCGAAAAATGCGTCTCGGACATCGTCAAGGAGCTTAAGATCGAGCAGAGCGTGATCTCGCACAACTTGAAGCCGCTGGTCGAGGCCCGCCTGATCAAACAGCGGCGCCAGGCGCGGTTCACCTTTTTTTCCTTGAGCGAGCGCGTCTATCCGCTGATGAAGCTGCTCAAAGGTCAGGACGTTCTCGGCAAGGAGGTCGAAGCCTCTCTCAACGATAACCTGCTTAACCTTCAGAAGCTGGCCGAACTCATTCCCCTGCCGGTCGTGATCCACCGCGGGGTGAACGTCGTCTACGCCAACCGTGCGGCGAACGGACTGTTCAGGAACGGCGCGCCGCACAGGCTCATCGGCAAGGTGCTGATGGATATCCTGCCGCCCGAGGACAAGATGAAGCTGATGGAGCGGCAGGCGAAGCTTCGCAGCGGCGAGAGTCTGCCTCCGGCAGACTACACCGTCATCCGGCCCGACGGCTCGAAAGTGCTGGTCGAGGCCAACATGGTCCTGGTCAGGATCGACGGCGGCTACGGGTTTTTCACCGTCGCCCGCGACGTCACCGCAGAGCGCGAGTTCGCCCGGCGCCAGCAGGAAGCGGCCGCCCGTTATAAGGGCATCCTGGAGGCTACGTCCTACGGCATCCTCGTACTCGGCCGCGACGACCGCATCGCCTACATCAATCCCAGCCTGGCGGCAATGATCGACGCCAAGCCAGAGGACATCATCGGCAAGAAGCCCGGGGACCTGATGACCGACGAGACCATGGAGGTGATCTCCCGGAAGTTGAAGGAGCGCCGGTCCGGCGTCAGCGAGACCTATGACCTGGACATGGAATTCCGCGACGGCCATATCCTGAAAACGACCTGCACGTCGAATCCGATCCTGGACAAGGAAGGACACTACGACGGCCTGGTGAACATCGTGCTTTCGACCCGCGGCAACGGTCCGTCCGGGAAGAAATGAACTTCGGCCGGCGAGAGCGCCCGACAGAGGGCGTTTTTTTGTCGGCGCAACGTCTATCAGCGTCCGGCGGCAATGCCGCGGCCGACGGGCGGACGTCGTTCGCCGAGCCGTATATCAGTTTCTTGACATATGTTTCTGGTGCCATATAATTATCCTCACGGGTCGGTCGCGTACCGATCGGACGAACAGCGGTCGGCCGCCAATGGACGGCGCCGATGAGAACGCGGAGTCTGCCACCGCGCACACGGCGGCAGACCCCAGCCGAACCGCGAAAGCACGCCTAGCAGAGGGGCCCCAACCGCGCGGTTAGGGGCCTTTCTGCATTCAGAGGCGGCAGCCGGAGGTTGAAAGGCGGCGCACTTGATGACGGGTTTTGTGCATTT
>JBAIXY010000026.1:0-15556 GCA_037916205.1 Vicinamibacterales bacterium
AGTGTTTGTAAGGATCGCGACCAGCATACCGTGTCACCGGTAAGCCGAGCCGTCGTTACGAACCATTCGTAACGGCTGAATATAGCAGAAAAAGGAGGTTTTGTCAACCCTTGTTCTTTGCCTGGCCAGGCCTGTGTCAGCCCATAGTTTAAGTGCACAGGATGGGGATAACTGCCGCCCAGCTTTCAATTCCTGGGCTTAAAATAAAGCCGATTTTGAGATAGGGCCGTTCTCGCCTATCATTACATCAGGTTATGACCAACGGACTCCTCAAATTCTGGCGGGCCATCCTGCGGCGGCCGAAGACCATCCTGGCCGCGGCTATCGCCGTCTACGTGATCTCGTTCGCGGCCATCTGCCTGAAAAAATACGGGCTTTTCGGCTATAACGGCATAGACCTGGCCTACTTCAATCAGGTCTTCTGGAACTCGCTCCATGGACGTTTTTTCAGCCAGTCGATCCACCCCCACCTCTCCCTCGGCGATCATGCCGAACTGGCCATCATCCCGCTCCTGCCGCTGTACGCGCTTTTCCCTGACCCGCGTACTCTGCTGGTCATGCAGGCGGCGGCTCTGGCCCTGCCGGCCTGGCCGATCTATCTGCTGGCCAGGGAACGCCTCCGTCGGACCTCGGCGAGCGTCGTCCTGAAAGAATACGGCCCGCTGCTTCTGGCCCTGGCCTGGCTGGCCAACCCGATGGTCCAGAACATCACGGTCTTCGAGTTCCATATCCTCCCCTTCGCTATCTTCCCGCTGTTCTTCGCCCTGCTCGAATATGAGCGCGGCCGCAAGGTACCGTTCCTGATCTGGACCATCCTGGCTTTAACGGTCCGCGAGGACGTGGCTCTGGTCGTGGCCGCCGTCAGTCTGTTGGCCTGGCTGGAAAAAAAGAGCGCCTTCTGGAAGATCGCGCCGGTCATCCTGGGCGCGGCCTGGTTCCTGGGGGCCATGCGGCTGATCTCGGCTTTCGCGCCGGGCGGCGGCTACAAATTCATGGTCTATTACGCCTGGCTGGGTCCGACCCCGGCCCGGGCGGCGCTCGGGGCCGTCCTCCATCCTTTGAGGCTGCTGCTTCATTTCCTGGCCCTGGGAAACATCGAGATGATCCTCGGCTTCCTGCTGACCCTGGTGTTCCTGCCGCTGCTCAGACCGCGCGCGCTGGTGCTGGCGCTCGGACCGCTGCTCCAGATGATCATGGGCGCGCCGGGCGGCGGCCAGCTGGTCCTGCAGACCCATTACGCCGCGCTGTTCCTGCCCGCGCTGTTCCTGGCGGCGGCCGACGGCATCGCCGGCTCGCCCTGGGTCGTCGCCAAGGTGCGCCGGCTGGGCGTGCCGGACGCGAAGGTGCTGACCGTGGTCATCGCCATTGTCGGAATGATCTACTGCGCCCTGGTGCTCGGACCGATCCCGTCCGCCATCGCCGGACCGGCGGACCGCGGCCTCGCCGAGGAACGCTCGGCGGTCGCCGAGGCGCTGCTGACGCGCATTCCGGACGACGCTTCGGTGGCGGCCAGCTACGCCCTGCTGCCGCAGTTGTCGTCCCGCGAACGGCTCTACTCGCTCCACTACGAATTCCTGGGCGTCACCCAGTTCTCCCTGACGCCGTATTCCCTGCCGGCCGACACGCGCTTCGTGGCCCTGGACACGTCCGACCTGATGACCTACCGGTCCCAGTTCCTCAATACCGCCTGGGCCGAGCCGCACTACGCCGGCGGCTATGCCCGGCTGCGCAAGGTCGTCGGCACGCCCGTCTATTCCGACGGCAATTTCATCCTCTACGACCGCAGCTTCGCCCCGATGTTCCAATCGGTCGAACTGCTGCGCCGCCCCGCCGACCAGAACTTCATCGGCGGCATCGACCTGGCCGGCGCCTCGGAAACGCTGGTGCCTGACGGCGGCCTGAACGTCCAGGCGCTGCATCTCGTGACCGCCTGGTCGGCCCGCCGCAAACCGGCCGAAGACCTGGTCATGCGCCTGACCATCCGGGACCATCTGGGACAGACGGTGCTGAACAGGACCTACCCGTTCGGCAACGGACTTTACCCGGCCACCGAGCTGGCGCCCGAAGCCCTGACGACCGATCTCTATGCGCCGCTGTCCGGCCTGCCCCCCGGCCGCTACCTGCCGGAACTCTCCCTGGAGATGGGAGAGTACCGCGTGACGCTCGACGGCCTGGGAACGAACGTGCTGGCGCCGCTCCAGTCGCGCAAGCTCGGCCGGGCGGTCCTGCCGGCGTTCGTCCTCGAGTGAAAGCGCGAAAAATAATACGCCCCCGTTCGGGGGCGTTTTCGAAATGCGCGGTTCAGCGGCGCAGCGAACGACGGCCGGCCAGCCGCAGGCGGACGACCGTGCTGAAGAACCTCGCCACCTCGCGCCAGTTCAGTTTGGATGATCCGGCCCGGCGCTCCCGGAAGACGATGGGGATCTCAACGACCTTGAGGCCGAGGCGCTCGATATAGAACAGCGATTCTTCCTGGAAAGCGTAGCCGCCGGCCTTGATCGGCTGGCGCAGGAGGGCGGCGGCCGCGGCGGCTCGGTAGCAGCGGAATCCGGCGGTCACGTCCATGGTCCTGAGACCGAGGGCCAGGCGCGTGAGGTTCATGGCCGACCGGCTCATCAGGTTGCGATGGCGGCCCCAGCCTTCGGTCCGGCCGCCGGCGATCCGTCGCGAGCCGATGGCCAGGTCAGCGCCGGCCTCGACGGCGGCGATGAGCTGGGGCAGGGCGGCCGGGTCGTGCGAGCCGTCGGCGTCCATCTCGCAGACGGCGCCGTAGCCGCGGTCCAGGGCGTGACGGAAGCCGTCGAGATAGGCCGAGCCCAGCCCGAGTTTCCCCGGACGGTGCTTCACGAATATTCTGGCCGGCCGGCCGGCGGCCAGGCGGTCGGCCAGAGCGCCGGTGCCGTCGGGCGAAGCATCGTCGACCACCAGCACGTCCAACTCCGGACCGCCGGCCGCCAGCGCCTCGTCGACGATGCGCTCCAGGTTCTCCTTCTCGTTGTATGTCGGTATGACGACCAATACTTTCATAATCGTCTGGGTTCAGCGCCGCGCCACGCCCGTATCCGGACCGACCTTGATGATCGAGACGCGCTCGCTGGAATAGACGATGTCGTCCAGGCCGGGTTCATCGGGACAGCCGCCGCCGTAGGCCCGCTCCTTCGGACCGCAATAGACGTAACTTATGCCCTTGTCCCTGGCGAAGCGGGCGCGCAGGCCGACGCTCGCCGGTCCGAAGAAAATGCCGATCTGGTAGTCCTTCAGCGGCAGGTCGATGGTGTTGGCCCAATGGCCGGCGTAGACGCGGCGCTCGCCCCAGCCGACGATGGAGTTGCTGGTCTCGACCGACGACAGGAAAACGGCGTCAGCCGGCGTGGAATGCTTGATCCAGTCCAGGGCCGCGGCCTCCTCCCGGCTGAAGAAAAATATCGGCGGTTCGTTGCGGGCGTAGACGTCGAAACTGCGAAAAAGCGCCGAGAAGGTCGACGGCAGGCAGAAAACGACGGCGGCGGCGATGACGGCCGGCACCAGCAGGGTGCGGGAGCCGACGCGGCGCGCGACGGCCGGCCAGAGAGCGGCGAGCCCGGCCACCGACAGCACGACCAGAGGGAACTGCAGCCCCTCGATCAGCCGGCGCTGGAAGACCAGCGGCGAATAAATGAGCAGGGTCTGGACGATGATCCACGCGGCCAGGAAGTCCCAGGCCGGGGATCGGGCTTCCGGCGGCGATACCCGGACCCGGCGCAGGCCCAGGAGCCACAGCAGGCTGACCGGACCGAAACCGATGATCAGATGCCAGACGGCCGGCGTGACCGTGATATTGGACGAGACCAGCGCCGACGCGGCCGGTCCGTAATGCGTCAGATAGTACTGGTAGAAAAAGGCCGGCAGGGAGACCGCGACGAACACGGCGTAGGCCGCGGCCTGGCGAACGGTCGCGCGCTTGCGGAACGCGCGCCAGGCCAGCCAGGCGGCCGGAACGGCATAGAGCGTCGGCGCGTGGAAAGGATGGAAATCGAAGAGGACCAGGGCGGCAACGCCGGCCCAGGCCGCCAGCGACAGGCGGCCGCTCTCGAACGCGCGCAGCAGCAGGTAGAAGCTCAGCAGGATGAGGAGCAGCGAGGCCGCGAAGTGCGGACTGTACAGCATGGTCAGGAAAGCGTTGGCCTCGGCCACCCACATGTCGATGGGGTACTCGTAGCGGCCGTTCAGCGGCACGGCGCCGGCGAAGAACGGCGCGAAGTAGATGCCGACCCCGGAACCGAAGAAGAACAGCGCGGCCGCGGCCAGCCGGGCGCGCACCGGCCGCAGGAAGCTGGCGATGAACAGGTAGGACACGGCGGCCAGGGGGAAGATCAGGATGGTGCGGGCCAGATGATAGGCCGCGAGCGGCGCGACCGACAGCAGGCGTGACAGCAGGCCGACCGACGACCAGAGGACGTTGAACGACGGCACCAGCCGCTCGGTCGTGAAATAGTTCTCCAGCAGCCAGCGCCCGGACCTGGCCTGGGCGATATAGGACAGGTAAACGCTGAAGTCGCCCGGCGAAAGGAACTGGATCCCCTTCCAGACCTGGCCGCGGCGGGCGGCCTCCCACAGCCCGAAGAGCGGCGGCAGCGCGGTAAGGATCGCGACCGCGGAGGCCATGAGGAGGACGGCGGTCCACTCCCGGCGCCCGATCCTGGGCGCGCCGGCGGCCCGCGCCGGGTCCTCAGCGGCCAGTTCGCGGCGCAGCCGCAGGACGCGCTTGGCGTAATCCGCGGCCAGGCGGCCGACCGAGACCTTGGATCTGCGGCCGCTGGACGGGTCCTCCCGCCAGACGACCGGCACTTCGGTCACCTGAAAGCCGGCCCGCTCCGCCCGGACGACGAGTTCGCTGTCGAAGAACCAGCCGTTGTCCTTGACGGCCGGCAGGATGCGCGCGACCACGGCGGCCGAGGCCGCCTTGAAGCCGCAGGGCAGGTCGGCGACCCGGCTGCCCAGCAACAGACGCTGGAAGACCATGTAGCCGAAAGAGGCCAGGCGGCGGAGCGGCGAACGCCGGACCTTGGAATCGCGGTGGAAGCGCGAGCCGACGGCCAGGCCGCCGCTGGCCGCGGCGGCATCGATCAGCCCCGGCAGGGCCTCGAGGTCGGTCGCCAGGTCGGCGTCCATGAAGACGCTGACGTCGGCCGGATATGCGTTCCAGGCGGCGCGGATGGCCAGTCCCTTGCCCCGCTCGGCGAGACGCAGATGGCGGAACTCCGGGTAGCGGCGCGCGAGCTCTTCGGCGATCTCGCCGGTGCGGTCGGTCGACCCGTTGTCGGCGATGACGATGGTGACATCGCGGCCGGACAGCCGGGACCCGGCGAACTCACGCAGCCGCTCGGCGGTCGACGGCAGTACCTGCTCCTCGTTGAGCACGGGGATCGCGATGACGACCTTCATAGCAGGATCGCGTAGATCTTGACCTCGCTGTCCTCGTAGACCAGGTGCATGTGCGGATCGGCGGCGACGTTGCGGGCCATGGCCGTGTTGGAGTTCTTGACCATGACGAAGCGGGCGCCGAACTCGCCGCTGATGACCTCGGCCAGCACGGTCTTCCGCTTGCCGGTGGTGATATTGAGCCAGTAGGCGTACTTGAGCGGATCCTGGCGATAGAGGAAGGTCTGATCGAGGCCGCTGATGTAGCGGTTGCGGTCGTCGCGGTAGAAGAGGATCGGAAAATCGTCCCAATCGTTGTGGAAGATGACCGCGTTCTTGGGGGTGTGCTCGGCCAGCCACTGGCCGGCGCCGGCGTAGGTCGTCCAGGGAATGCCGCGCATGAACGAACCGTGCACCAGGAAGACGTCGCGGGCGGCCAGCAGCGGGAAAAACGCGGCCAGGTAGACGATGACGAAGACCACGGCCAGGCGGGCCTTCTTCAGGAAGGCCATCAGCTTGTCGCCGCCGCGGCGCGGATCGACGTGGGGCAGGATCAGGTTGATGAATTGCGCGTCGAACAGCATGGCGAAAGGCACGAAATATTCCATGTGCCGGCGGCTGCGGATGGTCATGGCCAGAAAGAAAGCGGCCAGCAGGAACGAGGCCAGCAGTTCGGTGACAGGACGGCGGGTCTCCCCGGCCTTGACGGCGCCCGGCCGGCCCCAGAACGCGGCGGCCAGGAGCATCACCAGGCCGACGGAAAAGAGGATGAAGACGATCGAGCAGAGTCCGAATATCTCGCTCAGCGAATACGGGTACCATTCGCGGCCCACCGTGACCGTACCGCGATAGCTGATGATCGCGATCTGGACGATCTGCTCCCAATAAAAAGAGATGTTCTTGGGGAAGAAAGGATTGACCACCAGGCCGGCCAGCAGGCCGGCGACGATAATGACGGCGTTCTTCACCTCGGGCAGGGCCCAGATATCCCTGAGGGCCGAACGTTTTTCGCCGGCGAGACGCCGGAAAAAGTCGGTGACGGAACGGTGCCAGGGCCGGTCATCGCGGACCAGAACGCCGGCGACGGCGCGGGCGGCCAGGAAAGCGCCGGCCAGGATGAGCATGATCGGCCAGCCGCCGTAGAGCCAGACGAACAGGGCGGACATGACGAACAGCGCCTTGAGGTTCGAACGGCGCATGGCGATGAGCGACAGCAGCACCAGCGTGATGGACAGCGCCGAGGCCTTGGCCAGGTTCAGACGGAAGATGAAACCGCCGCAGGCGGCCATCATCAGGGCGAAAACCGCGGCATAACGCAGCTGATAGGCCCGAAGCAGGGCGTAGAAGGCCACGATCGCCAGCGCGGCGAACAGGATCGAGGCGACCTTGACCCCGAGCGGCGGTCCGAAGACGTCGATGAACGGGATCAGCAACAGGTGATAAAGGTAGTGGTGGTCGGCGAAAGCGCCGGACAGCGTCGTGAAAGGCAGCCAGGGAAAGACCTTAACGATGCCCTGCTCGCGCGTGAGCATGGCCATCTTCATGTGGTAGAATGAATCGGGATCGGGAAAAGCCGGCTGCCACTGGATATAAGTGTAGACGGCGGCGGCAAAAACGAAGATCGCCAGGTAATCCAGGCGCCAGCGTCTGATGAAATTAAGCGTTGATCCGTTGAAAAAACGCATGAAAACAGTATACTCCGAGCGCCGCCCACTATAAAGCGGGGCTGGAGACGCGGCCGGCACTCCGGGATCGCGCTCAAATACGGCTGATCTATGCGAAAAAAGCTAGCTCTCAAACTTGCCTTGTCATTCGCCGCCGCGGCCGTCATCTTCGCGGCCGGGGGCGCTTTCGTCTACCGGCAGGACCTGCGGGATGCGCTCCAGCGCTGGCGGGTCGGCCCGCTGCCTGAAAGCCTGCCGGCCAGCGACTTTACCGCCGCGCCGGCGCCGACGACGGCCACCGCCGAGCCGGCTGTTCCGGCCAGCTCCGGTTCGCCGGCCGCGGCCGATGATTCCCTGGCCCAAGACCCGCACCTCAAGGCCGCGGAACCTTCGCAGCCGCCGCCGACCCCGTCCGCGCCGGAAGCGAAACCGCTGCCCGACCAGATCAATCTCAAGGTGCCGATGGTCTATCAGGCGCCCTTCAGCGTCTGGGACGCCATCCACGAGGACGCCTGCGAGGAAGCCTCGATGATGATGCTTCGCGCCTTCTACGACGGCAAAACCTCGCTTACCCGCGACGAGATGGAAAAAGGCATCCAGGACCTGGTCGCCTACGAGATGCGGACCATCGGCTATTTCGAGAGCACCGACGCCGAGCAGAACGCCAAACTGCTGCGCGACTATTTCGGCTTCAAGGACGTGCAGATCCTGCCGGTCAGCTCGGTCGCCGACATCCAGCGGCAGATCGCCGCCGGACAGCCGGTCATCCTGCCGGCCTACGGCAAAGCCCTCAAGAACCCGAACTTCCGCAACGGCGGCCCCATGTTCCATATGCTCGTGGTCCGCGGCTACAAGAAGGGTTACCTGATCACCAACGACCCGGGCACCCGGAAGGGCGAGGACTACGTCTATACGGACTCGGTCATCATGAACGCGCTGCATGACTGGAACGGCGGCGACGTCCAGAACGGCGCGAAGGTCATGATCATCGCCCGCTGACCGCCCGGCCGCCCGAAAACGCTGACGACCAAAAACCCGGCCCAAGGCCGGGTTTGACGTGGCGCCGATATGGATCATTTCGCCATGGGCAGGGAAAAGCTGAAGACGCTGCCCTTGCCGCGCTGCGACGTGGCCCAGACGCGGCCGCCCATCCTCTCGATCAGCTCCTTGACGATGAACAGACCGAGGCCGGTCCCCGCCTGGGCCCTGACCGCCAGGTCCTCCGACCGCCAGAACTTCGAGAACAGTTTGCTCTGGTCCTCCGCCGTCATGCCGATGCCGGTGTCGCTGACGTGGGTGACCAGCATGCCGTCCTGCAGTTCGTGGGTGACGGTGACCGAGCCGCCGGTGACGTTGTACTTGATGGCGTTGGCCAGAAGATTGGTCAGCACCTCCTTGAGCTTGTTCGGATCGGCCATGACCAGGGGCAGCCCGGGCGCGGCCGCGTAGTGCAGGGTGACGCCCTTGGAGACCGCGGTCGGGCGCATCTCGCTGACCAGGTTGACCACGTGTTCGGAGATCGGCTGGGGCGCGACCTCGATCTTCAGCCGGCCGGCCTCGGAACGCGAGACCTCGAGCAGGTCGTCGACCAGGCGAAGCAGGCGCTCATTGGCCTCCTGGACCTTGGCCAGGTAGCCGCGCAGCAGCGGATCGAGGAGCAGCCGCTTGTCCTCGAAGATGATGTCGAGGAGCAGGCGGATGGCGGTGACCGGATTGCGCAGCTCGTGGGCGGCGACGAAGACGAACTCGTTCTTGAGCTGGTCGACGCGCTCGCGGTCCGACTGGTCGCTGTAGGACTCGATGACGACGTCGCCGTTGCCCTCCAGGTCGCCGACGACGGCGTAAGAGACCTTGACCGGGACCTCGGCGCCGTCCTTGCGGCGGAAATGCAGCTGCTTCACCAGGCGCTTGCCCTGTTTGAGCGCCGCCAGGTCCGGCAATTCGGCCAGGTCCTCCTCGCGGTAATAGAGGCTGACCCGCTTGCCGAGCAGTTCCTCGCGGCCGTAGCCGAGGATCTCCTCGGCCGCCTTGTTGGACATCATCACCGTACGGGACGCGTCGGTGACGCAGATGCCGTAGGGCGAGTTCTCGACGATCGACCGGAAATAGTTCCGGGCCTTTTTGACCTCGGTCTCGAGCAGGCTGTGGACGCGCACGTCGCGGCCGATGTAGAGCACGGCGACGACGCGGCCGCGGCGCTTGACCGGCGCGGCCATGAACTCAAGGATGGCCCGGCGGCCGCCGCGCATCTTCGCCTTGATGGTGAACTCGACCAGCTTGCCGCGGCCGGAGATCAGCGTGCTCAGTCCGGTCGGCAATTCGGGGAAGATCTTCTCCAGCGGCCAACCGACCACTTCTTCGCTCTTGTAATTGAGGTAGGTCAAAGCGGCGGCGTTGGCCAGCTTGATCTTGTGGCGCGCGTCGGTCACCAAAATAGCCTCGGGGATATCGTCGGCCCGGAGGCTCTTGGCTTCTTCTTTCGCGGCTTTGGCTTCATCCGCCATAGGTCGTTCCGCGTTCATTTCTTGTCAGCGGCCGGAAGTTCATTGACCAGGCCCAGGCAGGTCGACAGCATTTCAGGCGTCGGCGCGCCGATATAGCGTCGGCTCCCGACGATCAGCGTCGGCAGGGCCTCGATGTTGTACTGTTCCGCCAGTTCGGGATTGTCGGCGATGTCGACCACCTCCAGGACGGCGCCCTTGCCGCCCAGCGCCCCCTGGCAGGCATTCTCAACCTGCCGGCGCGTGAAGTTGTACATGGCCGACTCCTTGGAGATGAAAAGCAGTATTTTGACCGGTTCCATTCGCGCGGGGTTACTTTTTCCGTTTCGGTCGCCGGACGCGGCCGGCCAGCGGCTCGACGCAGTTCTTGTCGCCGTCTCCGGTCAGGCACAGGCCGCGGGAGTTGATGGCGTAGCGGCGGATCTCCTTGTCGTGCGCCGAGGCCCGCGACTTGGCGATCAGCACCACCCGGTCCATCTTGCCGGCCGATTCCGCGAACCTCATGACGATGATGTTGTCGGCGACCACGGCCACGTCGGACTCGGCCGCCAGCGAGGAGGTCAGGCCCGCGCTGGTCGTGTAATTGATGATGGTGGTGACCTGCTTCGATTTCAGGAAAGAGTTGAGGGAGACGACGAAGCGGCGAAAGCGCTGCTCGTCTACGCTGTTGGCCAGCGGCGTGACGCTGTCGATGACCACGCGCTTGGGGGAATATTCCTCGATCAGCTCGCGCATCTTCTTAAGATAGGCCTCGAGCGGCAGGGCCTCCGGCGGCCAGGCCACGATCTTCAGCAGCCCGCGCTTTTCGTCGGCGCCGAAATTGCGGCCGATGGTCCGGGCGTCGGTCAGGATCTGGGCGCGTCCCTCCTCGAAGGAGAACAGGATGCCGCGCTCGCGGCGCTTGGCGCCCTCGCTCAGGAAATGCAGGCCGAGGACCGTCCGGCCGGTGCCGGACGGGCCCATGAGCAGCGAGGTCGAGCCGCGGAACAGGCCCCCGTCGGTCATGGCGTCGATGCCCGTCACGCCGATGGACAGGCGCTTGGTCGGACTTTCCTTGGCGAAGGCCTGGCTCTCGCGGGGGAAGACCGCGATGCCGGTCTCCGATATCAGGAAAGGATACTTGCCTGTCTGGTGGCTGCCGCCGCGCAGCTTGAGTATCTCGATCTGGCGTTCGCGGCTGCGGCCGACCGCGGTGTTGTAGAGAAAGACGACGCTGTCGGCGACGAAATCTTCGACGCCGAAGCGCGAGGCGGCGTCCGTGTCGCTGACGCGCTCGGCCGTGATGACCGTGGTCACGCCGAGTTCGCGCAGAGTGGCGATGATCTTGAACAGCTCGCGCCTGACCAGGGCGCTGTCCTTGTAGCGCAGGAAAAGCGAGCCGATGCTGTCGATGACCACGCGCTTGGCGTTCACCTTGCGGATGCCGAACTTGATGCGGGCGATCAGCGCCCCGAAGTCGTAATCCCCGACCTCGACCTGGTTGTCGGCCACCCGGCTGGCGTCGACGAAGGCCAGCAGACCCTTGTCCTCGAGCTTGGTCAGGTCCCAGCCGAATCCGGCGACCTCCTTGATGATGTCCTCGCGGCGCTCCTCGAAAGTGACGAACAGCCCGGGCTCGCCGAAGTCGTTGGCGCCCCGGTAGAGGAATTCGACGCCGAAGATGGTCTTGCCGGAGCCGGCGCTGCCGGAAACGACGACCGCCCGGCCCTTCGGCAGGCCGCCTTCGGAAAGCTCGTCGAAGCCGGCGATGTGGGTCGGGATCTTCTCGAGGAAATGAGGATTCGGATTCATAACAACTTTAATTATACTAAAAAACGGGCCCCAAACCAAGTTCGGACCCGGCCCAGGAAGCCTGCCCGCCGCCCCGGCCGCAGGCATCCGGTGTGCCGACTTTCGTCTTTATCAGGCTAAAAAACGGCTGCGGCAGCCGCTCCGCCCACTTAAAGACGTCTGCCGGACATGATATAGTTATTATTGCTATGCCCAGCCAAGCTCCGGTCAAGATCGGCGCCGCCGCCATGTTCCTGCGCAAGAACTGGCAGATCGCCTATGCCGCCGTCCTCATTCTGCTCGTGCCGGTGACCATCGTCCTGAACACGTTCTTCGTGATCAACGCTTTCCGCCGGACCGTGGACGTCGAGCTGCAGCGCACCGCCCTGATGATCGGCAAGATGGTCAACGTCACCAGCGCCGACCTCTATGGCGACCCGGTGAAAATGCAGGCGCGGATCGAGGCCATCGCCCAGGTGCTGCCTGAGATCAAGATGCTGGACGTGCTGACCAAGGAAGGCGAGGACTTCAAGGTCGTCGCCAGCCTGTACAAGGACGCCATCGGCCGGACGGCCCACGGCAACCAGAACATCCTGGCCTGGTACAACGACCAGGCCATCGCCGTGCTGACCAAGTCGGCCCGCTCGGCCGGCGTCGACGACAAGCTGACCACCGAGGAGGTCCGCAGCAACGACCGCTACTGGAGCGTGGTCATGCCGCTGACCGACAGTTCCGGCAAGGAGGTCTACCTGCTCTCGGCCAAGGTCTCCCTCAAGGTGATCGACGACCTGGTCAGCTCCAATCTCTTCTGGTCGTACGTCTGGCTGCTGATCACCGTGCTGATCGTCATCCTGGTCCTGGCCTCCAACACGCGGCTGTTCGAGTACGCCATCCTCTTCCGCAAACTCAAGGAGGTCGACAAGATGAAGGACGACTTCATCTCCATGGCCTCGCACGAGCTCAGGGCGCCGATCACGGCGATCCGCGGCTACCTGTCGCTCTTCCTCGAGGACGCCTTCGGCAAGCTCGACGACAAGCCCAAGGGCATCCTCAAGACCACCTTCGCCATCGCCACCCACCTGGCCGGCCTGGTCGAGGACCTGCTGGACGTCTCCCGCATCGAGCAGGGCCGGATGAAGATGGACCTCGAGCCGGTCCAGTCCGAGGACCTGGTCCAGGAGGTCGTCGAACAGTTGCATTTCGAGGCCGAAAAGAAGAAACTGGCCTTCGAGTTCCGCCGGCCGGCCCAGCCGCTGCCCAGGATCGAGATCGACAAGTCGCGCCTGAAACAGGTGCTGATCAACCTCTGCTCGAACGCCATCAAGTACACGCCGTCGGGCAGCGTCACGGTGACCACCGAACTCAAGGACGGCGAACAGGTCGAGATCAAGGTGACCGATACCGGCCTGGGCATGTCGGCCGAGGCCCGCGAGCGCCTGTTCCAGAAGTTCTACCGGGTCAAGACCGACGCCACCCGCGACATCCCCGGCACCGGCCTGGGCCTGTGGATCACCAAACAGATCGTCGAACTGATGAAGGGGCGCATCTACGTCGACTCCATCGAGAAGGTCGGCACCCAGGCCAGCGTCATCTTCCCGGCGCTCAAGACGGCGCCGCCGGCCGCTCCGGCCGCGCCCGCCGCTCCGGCCGGACAACCCGCGCCGAAATAAACCGACGGCGCCCCATCCCTCCCGAACCATATGGCTTTTCTATATTTCCTGGTCGCGTTCTTTCTCTTCACCTCCGCCGTCCTTTCCGGTTCCGAGGCCGCTTTCCTGGCCGCCAGCGAGATCCACGTCAGCACCCTGGTCCAGAAAAAGGACAAGCGCGCGATCCAGCTGGAAAAACTGCGCGGCAACATGCACCGGCTGCTCGGCGTCGTGCTCCTCGGCCAGGTGGTGAGCGATGTCTCGGCTTCGGCCCTGGCCACCTATATCGCCACCACCACCTTCGGCGACTTCGGCGTCGGCCTGGCCATGGGCCTGATGACCCTCCTGGTCTTCATCTTCGGCCAGCTGGTGCCCAAGCTCTACGGCGCGCGCCAGCCGGAAAAATGGTCGCTGCGTCTGGCCGGCCCGATCTCGATGCTGACGGTCGTGCTCGGCCCGGTGCTCACGGTGCTCGAGGCCATCGTCAGGGTGATCTTCGGGAGCGAGGTCCATTTCACGCCCCAGCGCACCGTCAGCGAGGAGGAGATCAAGACCATGGCCTCGATGGGCGTCAAGGCCGGCACGCTGGAAAAAGGCGAGAAGGAACTGATCGAACGCGTCTTCCTGTTCAATGACGTCACCGCCAGCGACGTGATGACGCCGCGCGAGTCGATCGTCTTCCTCGACGGCAAGAAGACGCTGGCCGAGGCCATGCCGGTGATCATCTCTTCCGAATTCTCGCGCTATCCCGTCTTCGAGAACGACAAGAACAACATCATCGGGATCGTCCACATCAAGGAGCTGATCAAGCGGCTGTCCAGCGAGACCGGCCAGCCGGCGCCGGCCATCCGCGACCTGGCCGAGCCGGCGATCTTCGTGCCCAAGACCAAGGTGATCTCCGACCTGCTGCGCGACATGCAGAAACAGCACCTGCACATGGCCGTGGTGGTCAACGAGTACGGCTCGGTCGAGGGCGTCGTCACTTTCGAGGACCTGCTCGAGGAACTGGTCGGCGAGATCAGCGACGAGTCGGACGTCGACGAGCACGTCATCAAACGCGTCGACAAGCTGAACGTCATCGCCCACGGCGACGCCGAGGTCAAGGACGTCAACCGCTTCTTCAACGTCAAGATCACTGCTCCGCCCCACAAGTCGCTGGGCTGGGTGATCCTCAAGGAGCTCGGCAGCATCCCGGTCAAGGGACAGCAGGTCAAGATCGCCGACAACCTGACCGCCACCATCGAGGAGATGATCAATCTTAGGATCAATAAGGTGCGCCTGACCAAGGCCGAGGAGGCGCCGGCGGCCGCACCGGAAAACCGATGAAACTCAAGGACATGATCCGGCGGATGCTCCGCCCAGCGGGGCGGCCGCTCGAACCCGGCAGTCTGCCCGTCGAGGGCCGGATGCCGGAATTTCCCGCCGGGTCGGCCTGGCTGAACTCGCCGCCGCTCGACCGCCAGACCCTGGCCGGCAAGGTCGTGCTGGTCGATTTCTGGACCTTCAGCTGCATCAATTGCCTGCGCACCCTGCCCTACCTCCGGGCCTGGCAGGCCGCCTATGGCGGCAGCCGCTTCACGGTCATCGGCGTGCATACGCCGGAGTTCGAGTTCGAGAAGGACGTCGAAGGCGTGAAGCGGGCGATCGCCGACTACGGCGTCAATTACCCGGTGGTGCTGGACAACGACTACCTGCTCTGGAACGCCTACCGCAACCACTACTGGCCAGCGCATTATTTCGTCGACGGCCGCGGCGACATCCGCTACCGGCACTTCGGCGAAGGCGCCTACGACCATTCGGAATCGGTCATCCGGGCCCTGCTGACGGAGGCCGGAGCGGCGCCGGCGGCCGCCGAGGTCAGTTCGGGCGTCATCGTCGAGACCGACTTCAGCAAGGTCGGCACGCCCGAGACCTATCTGGGATTCGACCGCCAGGAATACCTGGGCTCGCCGGAAAGCGTCCGCCCCAACACCGTCCAGCGCTACAGCAGCGTGCCCGCCCCAGCGGTCAACGTTTTTTATTTCGAGGGGCTCTGGGAGGTCCGTCCGGAATTCGCCGTGCCCCGCGAGGCCGGCGCCAGGCTGTTCTACCGGTTCCGCGCGCCGCGCGCCTACCTGGTGGCGAGCGGCGGTCCGGCCGGCGCGCGCGCGGAGATCAGGCTCGACGGACAACCGCTCACGGAAAAGACCGCCGGCGCTGACGTCGAACTTTCCGACGGCCGGTCATACGTCACATTCAGGGAAGGCCGGATGTATCGGCTGGTCGGCGGCCGAAACGGCGACCCCGAGAGGCTGCTGGAACTCTCATTCGAGTCGGCCGGCCCGGAACTCTACGCCTTCACCTTCGGCTGACCGTCAGAACGGACAAAACAACCGGCGCCTGGGCGCCGGTTTTATATTATCCGTTTGATGACGGTGATATCGGGCCGGCGCCGGAAGCGCGACAACGGCTCGCTGACCACCTTGCCGGAATCGCGGCCGGCGCGGTGCCAGAACTTGGCGTGAATGACCTCGTCGGGTCCGCTGACCAGGACGACGTGGCCGATGCCGCGGGGGAACCGCCGGTCATAACG
>JBAIXY010000027.1:0-1506 GCA_037916205.1 Vicinamibacterales bacterium
AATCCAAGCCGCAGGATTATCAGCAGCAGAGCGTGGCCGGCCAGATCGCCAAGGGCGCCGTCACCAGCATCCTGCTGGGCACGGCGCAGACCTTCGCCATGACGCTGATCACCCAGCTCTGGAACAAAGCGGTCACCGGCCTGCTGTCGTCGCAGGAGGCGGCCGAACAGGAACCGGAGGTCGTCCTGTCCGAGGAAGGCCTGGTGCAGACCGGCCAGTCGACCGCGGCCGCGGCGCTGCAGGTCAGGTTCTCCTCGCCGCCGATGCAGGACGTCGGCACCGTCGATCCGATGGTCGATTTCATCAATTGCCCGCCGCAGGGCCGCAACGTCGACAACTGCGTCATGGACGCGCAATTCGCCAACGCCGTCCGGGTGTCCGTGGCGACGCCGATCACCGTCCAGGGCGCCATCGATCAAGGCATGCTTCACGGCGACTGGCCGCTCATTTCTTCGAATGACAAGGCACAGAACACTAAGCCCGACTGCTACACTTTCGGCTACTGCGAGAGCAATCTCAAAAAACTCCGGGCCGCGCGCATAGTTTCGATCGGCTGGGAGATCGCCGCCCACAAGAGCGCGGTCGGCAAGCCGATCAAACTCAAGGACGTCGTGGCCAGATTCAACGACTGCAACAGCGCCGGCGAGATCGACGATAAGCATCCCTACTGCCACCTGATCGACCCCGACTGGGTACTCGCCCAGCCGGTCACCCAGTGCCGAGCCCAGTCCTTCGGCGCGACCCTGGTCTCTCCTGAGATCCCGACCAGGGCGGAGAGCTGCGTCGACCGGGTGACCTGTCTTCAGCAGGACGACTACGGTAACTGCATCGGCAATTACGGCTACTGCGCCAGGGAGCGCAGCGTTTGGCGCTTCAGCGGCGATTCCTGCCCCGCCGAGTACAACACCTGCCGCACTTTTGTTCCGCGGGCCGGCGTCAACCAAAGCCTGCTTCTGAACACGCTCGAGTTCGGCGTTTGCAGCGCCAACAACGTCGGCTGCCGGCGGTATTCCACGACTTTGAACGCCATCAACTGCAGCCTGTCGTCGCAGTGCAAGGACGTCAAAGGCTGCGACTGCACCGTCACGTCTTCGTGCTCGGTCAAGGCCGGCGCCCGCAGCTGTCTGACGCCCAGCGGCGAGACCTGTTCGCTTACCGTGGCGGCCTGCGTGCCGGGCGGCTCGGGTTACTGCAGCTGCGCGATCGACCACACCTGCAAGGTCGCCAACGGCGCGCAGAGCTGTTCTTCGCTCGTCGGCAACGAGACCGATAACAGCGATGACTGGCTGAACACGCCGGCCAGGTTCTTCAACCTGAACGCCAGGTCCTGCTCGACGGGCGACAACGGCTGCTCCGCGGTCACGATGCTGACGTCCGGTCAGTCGCTCAACCTGGTCAGGAACGGCAGCTTCGAGAACCGGATCGACGGCGACGGCGACGGTTCGCCGGATCATCCGGCCGACTGGTCTCCTTTCGGCGAGGCGCCGGAGAATTCTCCCGGCTACA
>JBAIXY010000028.1:0-3368 GCA_037916205.1 Vicinamibacterales bacterium
TGCCGCCGGGGACGGCGACCATGACCTCGGGCCGGAACAGGCGGGCGCCGCCCAGGGCCTTGTTGATGAAATACCGAAGCATGGCCTCGGTCATGCGGTAGTTGGCGATGACGCCGTCCTTGAGCGGCCGGTGGGCCACGATGGTGTCGGGCGTCCGGCCGAGCATGTCCTTGGCTTCCTTGCCGACGGCCAGTATCTTCTTGTCGATGGAGGACACGGCCACGACCGACGGCTCGTTGATGATGACGCCGCGCTTCGGGACGTACACCAGGACGGTCGTCGTGCCGAGGTCAATGCCGATCTTCGGTACGAACATATTTATTGCGCAAAACGCGCCTCGAAATGACGGTCAGTGCCCAGATCGCTGACGATCCGGTAGCGCGTGTCGCCGTAGTCCTGCGGGTTCTCCGGGGGCTCGGCTGACGCCAATTTCTTACCAAAATCGAGGTCGAGTGTCAAACCCGGCTTCCCGGTCCCGGCCTGCTTCTGGATGTCCAGGCTATAAGCTCCGGAAGCCACGGCCGCGGCCACCGAAGGCGACAGCCGGAAGGTGAACTCCAGCGTCCTGGTGTCGCCCGGTTCGACCGAAATGAAAGCCCCGAACCACCGCCGGCCGAGCTCGTCGCCGATGTCGGCCTTGCCCGGACGCCCGGTCGGGTCCTTGATCTTGTCGTTATCCAGGGCGCCGGCGACGGACAGCAGCTCGGAGCCAGCCGGAACGTAGACTCGGGCGTAGGTGCGGTAACGGGTCGACTTCCAGGTGAAGGTGCCGCGGTTGCGGTAGGTCATGGACACCTTGCCGATGAGGCCGCCCGCGCCGGGCGAGACCTGGTAGCGCAGCGACCGGGACATGACCGCGTCGGTCTTCAGGCTGGCCAGGTTGGCGTCGAACCAGGCGAGGTAATCCCCTTTCACGTCAGCGAGCTGGCCGCCCCAGCCCTGCTCCAGTATCAGGCGCTGCAGGTCGGGATCATCGGAATAAAGAAGGATATCCCTCTGCTTGAGCGCGTCCTGGGCGTCGGCGATGAGCGTCAGCATCTGGGCCAGCGAGAAAGCGGATACCCGCCGGATGGTCTCGTTCAGCAACTGGCCGACGATGTTCTTCCTTTCCTCGCGGGAGATGCCCTCCTTGGCGAAGCCCTGCTCGACCTGGAATTCCAGTTCGTCGATCAGGTTGTCTGCGTCGAACTTGTGGCCGTCGATGGTGATCGGACCGGTCAGGCGCAGCACGTCCTGGGCCAGCCGCGGGGTGACGGCGATGACGCCGTCCACGTGCGGCGCGGCCGTACCGAACCGGATCGCCGACTCCTCGCCGAAGAATTTCTGCATCACCCCGGCGGAGACCATGAAATCCGGCGACCAGTTGGCGTCCCGGAGGTACCACTTGTCGATGCCGATGTATTTGCGGATCGGCTCGGGCGGCGCGGGACGCGGGAAGGTTTCGGACGGGCCGTCATAGGCGTAGACGTCGCTCACGTCCGCGGACATCAGGTCGGCGTCCCTGACCTTGAGCAGGCCGACCATGCTCAGGAAGCCGCCGGTCGGCCGCAGTTCGGTGCTGTTCTCCAGGAACAGCAGGTAGGTCTTCTCGTCCGGGAAGCCGAGCACGCCCGGCAGTATCTCGGCGACCGGCAGCACGGCGTTGATGCCCGCGCGCATGTCGAGAAGCCGGCCGCGGAGCGGCGCCAGGTCGGACTTGAGCGAACCGGAAACTCCGGTGTCGGAGATGCTGTCGAACGAGGCCAGCGCGCTGTCCACCTTGGACGCGGACAGCCGCAGCCGCGGGGCGTTGAGCGCCACGGACTCGAGGATCTCGCGCTTCTGCGACGGGGTCAGGTCCTTGAAGACGGTGGTGATGTCGGGCAGCTTGCCGGTGACCGCGCCGGACGCGCCCTGGGTCTCGGTCAGTATCTTGGCCAGGTCGCGGCCGGCCGTGAGCACGTCGCGGGCCGCTTCGGCGGCGGCCGTGCCTGTGGCCAGGAGCTGGTCGGCCGGTTCGATCCGGTCGCGGACGAACGGCATCCAGACGAGCAGACGCAGTTTGTCGAGTTCGACCCGGGACGACCGGAAGTCGGCGACCGCCGCGTCCACCTTGGCGATGGCCGCGTCCACCTGCAGGTTCTCGGCGTCCTTTTCGGCGGCGATTAGCGCCGCCCGCCCGCTGGCCGCGTGCTGGTAGGCGATGGCTCCGGAGAGCACGAACGGCAGGGCGACGATCAGTACCGCGGTCAGCACGACGAACAGGACCACGAAAGCGGGGCCGATCCAGGAGGCCGGACCGCTGCGGCGGCGGCGCCGGGCCAGCCTGGCGAAAAGCATGTTGGGCGATCTCTTGCGGTTGAACATGGCGATTATTCAGACGCGCCGGCCGGAGCCGGCGCGGGTCCGGTCATTTCCGGCCGCGTTCCAGTTCCCGCCATTTGCGGAAGTATTTGAGGCAGCTGGCGATGTGGACGCGCGTGGGCTTGCGGAACAGGCTGGTGAACCAGGGCCCCTGGGCCGAAAGCCTCTCGTGGTAGTGTACCATTTCCGCGCCCGCGTAATAAACCACCCGGTAGCCGGCCCGGCGGAAGCGCCGGCACCAGTCGGTATCCTCGTAATATAGGAAGAAACGCTCGTCGAACAGGCCGATCCGGTCCAGTTCGGACCGGCGGAACAGCAGCACGGCTCCCAGGAGCCAATCGACGTCCCGCGTCTCTTTGCGGTCGTAATCGCTCATCAGGTAGCACTCGAGGGCGCGGCGTCCGCGGCTTGTGCGGCCGAGCGGCGTGCGGCGATAGATCGGGATGGCATGCGTCGGGAAACGGAAGCAGGACTCGTCGACGCTGCCGTCGGGCCGGACCAGCTTGGGCCCGAGGACGCCGATCGCCGGGTGCTTCTCCAGATAAGCTACCATGGCCTCGATCGAGCCCGGCCGGACGGTGATGTCAGGGTTGAGGATCATCACGAAGCGGCCGGTCGCGGCTTTCATGCCGACATTGTTGCCGGCGGCGTAGCCCAGGTTCCGGCCGGTCTGGATGAAGCGCACGTCCGGGTACCGCTCCTTGAGCATCGCGCCGACGCCGTCGCGCGAATTGTTGTCCACGACGATGATCTCATAGGCGAGCTTCGGCTCGTAGAGCTTGATCGTCTTGATGCACTGGCGCGTCAGCCGGGCGGTCTTGTAGTTGAGGATGACGATGGACAGGTCCATAACGTTCATTCTTTTTTGTCGATGACGACGACGCCGAACGACTCCTCAAGGAGCCGGCGCGGGCCGTCGGCGGCAAGGGCCGCCTTGAGTTCCGCGTCGACCCGCGGGTCCGAGTACCTGAGACCGCGGGCCACGGCTTCGACCTGCTCCGCGGCGATGGCCATACCGGCCAGCG
>JBAIXY010000029.1:0-3788 GCA_037916205.1 Vicinamibacterales bacterium
CGGTCGCGATTGACCCGGCCGACGATGAACAGGTCGGTCGGCCCGCCCTCGGTGCCGACGAACATGCCGGTCAGGGCCAGGTAGGACACGCTGCCGGCCTCGGCGATCTTCTTGACGAAATCCTTCTCCAGCAGGACCCGCGACTTCATGAACAGAGCGCGCAGTTCGGGATAAAGCAGCGACTCCGTGTTCAACTTGTAGAATTTCTTCTGCCGGGCCTTGCGCTTGACCTTGGCCCCGCCCGCGGCGCCGGATGTCTCTTCCACGACCGTCACGATGCCCATGGCCGCCAGGTTGTCGAGCTCATTGCGCACGGCGTTGATCTGGGCGCCGATCTTGCGGGTCAGTTCGCGAACAAAATACGTGCTCTTGTTGTTGTTCAGGAAGAGCCTGAGCAGGCGCACTCTGGTTTTTGAACCAAACAATTGTTCAAGCATATCGCGCGAGGCGGCTGGGCTGCCGCGCCCGACGCGGCGCCGGAAATGCCGGCCATCGAGGAGTCGGCCGCCGCGTTGTTCCTATTCACAGGATTGTAGTATAATACTTCCGTCTTTGAGGGTCAAAAACGCTTATGTCTGACGCGAAAACGCGGCTCGGTCAGCTGGAACGCTATGCCGGCCGGAACAGCCGCCTCTACGTCAAAGCGATCGCCACGTACATGTCCGACGAGGCCCGCCGCCGGGTCGGAAGCGTTTTTGGCGTCCTGCGGGTCGAGAGCGATCCGCGGACCGGCGACGCGCTGGCCGCCAGGATCGAGGATGCGTTGGTGCGCGGCGTCGCCGAAGCCATGAAAAAACCACAGTCAGCGTCCGGGCAGGAAGTGGTCTTCGAGTCCGCGGTCACCAAGGTCAATGACAGTCTCTACCGCCTGATCGAGGAGGGCCGATTGCCCCTCGACCTCGACAAGATCAGCGGCGCGCTCCTGTCCCAGAACGGCCAGGATGTGATCGCCGCGGTCTGGGGCCGCCCGGCGGTCCTGCTGTGCCATCCTGTTCCCGGCAAGCGCACCTCGGTCTACGACCTTCTCGAAGAGGAGCCGGGCACCGAGGATTACGAATCAAAGGACTCCCGGCGCGGCTTTTCACATCTGATCTCCGGCCGGATCGGTCGGGCGGACAAGCTTTTCGTGGCTACAGAGGATATCCGGAACGCCGTCGGCGGCGACAGGTTCGCCGCCATGCTGGCGGATAACGACCCCGAACCGGCCCTGGCCGCCCTCCGCGACGTCCTGACCGCGGGCAAGAGCACGGTGACCGTCGCCATGACCGTGGCCGACGCCGCCGACGAAGAAGCGGCAGCGCCGGGCGAGGCCAAAGCGGCCGCCCAGCGGCCGTCCGAGACCCAGGAATCGATCGACCGGCTGCTGACCACGCAGTCGAAGACCAACGACATTCTCTCCCCCTCCCTGCTGCCGAGCCTGGCCAAAGGAGCGGCCGCGGCCGCCCGCGGCGTCGGCTCCGGCCTGGCCGGCCTGTTCAAGAAGAAAGCCGAGGCTCCGGAGGGAGCGGCGGAGGAGAAACCGCAGCCGGACCAGGAGGCCGCGGCCAGCGTGTCCGAGCTGCCTGAGCCGGCGGCAGAAGCCGTTCCTGCCGCAAGCGCGGCCGACAGCGGGGCCGGGTCGGGCGAAGAAACCCTGATGTCCTTGGCCGAGATCGACGATCTGGTCAAACACGAGTTCGAAGAGGGGGCGGCCGACGCGCCGGATGAGATTGGCGCCGAACCCGCGCCGACACCCGAGGAGCCGCCAAAACCGGCGGCCAGCGCCGAACCGGCCGCCGCTCCGCCGGCCCCGGCCGCGCAGCCCGCCGTTGCGGCCAAAGAAAAAAGCCGCGCGTTCCTGGCCAGGCTCAAGGCCGGCACCGTCGGCCTGCCCGACCGGCTGATCTCGGGCTTCAACGGCCTGAATCCGACGAGCCGCGGCCTGCTTTGGGCCATAATGGTGCTGATAATCGTCTTCAACTACAGCGTGTCCGTGTCCGCCTGGCAGAAACGCAAGGAAGCGACGGCCGCCGCCTATGACCGCGCCGTCATGGCCATCGAGCAGGAGATCGATTCCGCCGAGGCCAGCCTGATCTACCGCGACGAGGAACGGGCCCGCCGGACCCTGGAGGAGGCCCAGGCCGCGACCGAACGGCTGCCCGACAGGCAGGCTCGGCAAAAGGACATCAAGAACCAGCTCCTGACCAAGATCGCCGCCAAGTTCGAGGCCGTCCGCCGGGCGATCGCCCTGGGCGCCCCGGAGATCGTCGCCAGCATCAATACCGACGCGTCCGCTCCGACCCTGGCCAAATTGGCCTGGTCCGGCAGCACGGTCTGGTGCGCGGCCGCTGACGGCCGGATCTTCAAGGTCGCCCTCAAGGACGGCTCGGTCTCGAAGGCCGGCGACGTCCCCGGCGGCCGAGCGCCCGGCGTCTTCACGATGGCCGGCGGCAATCTCCTCGCCGGCGGCGACGGCGGAAAGCTGACGATCATCCCCGCCTCCGGCAAGCCGGCCGAGTGGCCGATCTCCCTGGACAACGAAGCCCACATCGCCGACGCCGCGGTCTACAGTTCCCGGCTCTACGTCCTCGACCCGGAGCACAACCGCATCCTGCGCCATGACGCCGCCGACAAGGCCTACGGCAAGCCGCAATACTACCTCAAGGACAACACCGACGTTTCCAAGGCGGTGTCCCTGGACATCGACGGCTCCGTTTACGTCCTGCTCAGCGACGGTCCGATCGTCAAGCTGGTCAAGGGCCTGAGGAACGATTTCTCCGCCGGACAGGTCGATCCGCCCGTCGCGGCCGCGAAAAAGATCCGGGTCGCGGCCGATTCGGACTACATCTACGTCCTCGATTCCTCTCCCGCGCGGGTGGTCGTCTACGACAAGAAGACCGGCCTGCTGGCCGCGCAGTACGAATCCAATGACCTGGCCGGGGCCAGCGATTTTCTGGTGGACGAGAAGAACCGCGTTCTGCTGGCCGCCGTCGGCAACCAGCTGCTGCGCTTCGCGCTGCCCGAGATCAAATAGGAAGCCGGCGCGCCGTTCCAGAGCAGTATCAAAAACCGGTCCCGTCTGGGACCGGTTCTTGTTTCGCTGTCGACCGGAAATTACTTCAGGGTGACCTTGGCGCCGGCCTCTTCCAGCTTCTTCTTCCAGGCCTCGGCATCGGCCTTGGCGACGCCCTCCTTGACCATCTTCGGGGCGGTGTCGACCATGTCCTTGGCATCCTTGAGGCCGATCTGGGTCAGCTCGCGGATGACCTTGATGACGCCGATCTTGTTGGCGCCGGAACTGGTCAGCTCGACGTTGAACTGGGTTTTCTCCTCGACCGGGGCGGCGGCCGGCGCGGCGCCGGCGGCGACGGCCATGACCGGGGCCGCAGCCGAAACGCCGAACTTGTCCTCGAGGACCTTGACCAGCTCGGCCAGGTCCAGGACGGACATCTTCTCGATGCTCGCGACCAGGTCCTTGAACTTGGCCGGCACCTCAACCTTCTTTTCTTCTGACATAATG
Organism: Vicinamibacterales bacterium; assembly: GCA_037916205.1. GTDB lineage: Bacteria > Patescibacteriota > Patescibacteriia > SG8-24 > SG8-24 > JBAIWZ01. The sequence continues at coordinate 3,500 of JBAIXY010000029.1, forward strand.
TCGCTTGTTAAGGTCGGATCTTCCGACTTCAGGCTGTCTTAGAATCCTTGATGGCGTTCAAAGCGTAGACCAGCTGGCGCAGATTGCCCTGCAGCACGCCGACCAGGCCGGAGAGCGGCGCCCGGATGGTGCCGACGACGGTGGCGATGAGCTGTTCCTTGGACGGCAGCCTGGACAACGCGACCACTTCCTCCGCGGTCATCCATTTCGACTCGAGGACGCCGCCGAGCACCCTGACGTTCTCGTGCGTCTTGCGGAATTCCTCAAGGACCCGGGCCGGAGCGACCTC
>JBAIXY010000030.1:0-4053 GCA_037916205.1 Vicinamibacterales bacterium
GGCCGACCAGGCCGATGTTCGGGCCTTCAGGCGTGGCGATCGGGCAGATGCGGCCGTAGTGGGTCGGGTGCACGTCGCGGACGTCGAACCCGGCGCGCTCGCGGGAGAGGCCGCCGGGGCCCATGGCGGAAAGGCGGCGCTTGTGCTCGAGCTCGGCCAGCGGGTTGGTCTGGTCCATGAACTGCGAGAGCTGCGAGGACATGAAGAACTCGCGGATGACGCCGATGATCGGCCTGGCGTTGACCAGGCGCGACGGGGTCAGGTTCATGATGTCCATGGTCGACATCCGATCCTTGATGATGCGCTCCATGCGGGACAGGCCGACGCGCAGGCGGTTCTGGACCAGCTCGCCGACGGCGCGGATGCGGCGGTTGCCGAGGTGGTCGACGTCGTCCGGCTCCTCCTGGGTGATGTTCAGGCGGATCAGCTCCCTGACGATGGTGACGATGTCCTCCTTCTTGAGGATGCGGTTCTCCGGCTTCTCCAGGTCCTCCTGCCTGTCCTTCAGGGCGAAGCGCTGGGCGAACTTGTAGCGGCCGACCTTGCCCAGGTCATAGCGGTCGAAATTGAAGAACATCGAGTGGATGAGGGACCGGGCGTTGTCGGCCGTGGCCAGGTCGCCGGGGCGGATGCGCTTGTAGACCTCCTTCAGGCCCTCCTCCTCGTTCTTGGCCGAGTCCTTGTCGATGGTGTTCTGGATGTACTTGATGCTCGGGTGCTTGTCGACGTCGGCGAACAGGCCGAGGATCTCCTCGTCGCTGCCGTAGCCGAAGGCGCGCAGCAGCGAGGTGACGGCCACCTTGCGCTTGCGGTCGATCTTGACCCAGATGACGTTGGCCGTGTCCGTCTCCATCTCCAGCCAGGCGCCGCGGTTCGGGATGATCTTGGCGCCGAAGAACTTCCGGGCCCGGTTCATCTCGGTCGTGAAGAAGACGCCGGCGGAGCGGACCAGCTGGGAGACGACGACGCGCTCGATGCCGTTGACGATGAAAGTGCCCCGGTCGGTCATGATCGGGAAGTCGCCGAGGTAGATCTCCTGCTCCTTGGTCTCGGCCGTGCGCTTGTTGATCAGCCGCGCCTTGACGCGGAGCGGCGCCTCGAAGGTCAGGTTCTTGGCCCGGGTGGTGGCCTCGTCGAACTTCGGCTCGTCGAGGTAGTAGTCGAGGAAATAGAGTTCGAGGTCGCGGCCGATGAAGTCGCGGACCGGCGAGACCTCCTCGAACAGCTCGCGGATCCCGTCCTTGAAAAGCCAGTCGTACGATTTCTTCTGGATCTCGATGAGATCCGGCAGCGGCATGGCGTCGACGATCGGCGAGAACGTCTTGCGCGTCTTGTCGGCCGGCACGGCCCGTTTGAACATGCTCATAGAAAGTAGTGGACAGGATTTCGCCGCGAATATTTAGGTTTAGGACCCGAAGCCGGCGGCGGAGCGGAGCCTGCCAGCGGCAGTCGCCGATTTCGGAGCCTCAACTTTTGCGAGAGTACAAAAATATCCCCCTGCCTTATCAGCGATCGCGTACGAAACGATGCGGCAGGGTGATTAGAGATCGGTTGTCCTTACGAAACCTGTCCCGGGACGAACATGCCTTTGTTCGCGGCCGCTGGTCAATGGCTAGATGGCGCTTAGCGCGCTCCTGCCAACCCAATAAATGGGAGCGGTGGTTCCAAAACAGGATAGCAGAACACTTTTTAGGCGTCAAGGCCAAAACCGGCATCTTGTCAAGCCCGACCATTTTTTCCGGTATTTGGGCCATTTTTAGCCAATTTAGCACTTGCCAACAGCCCCGGCGAAACCCTGGATCGGGGTGCCGGGCGGCCGGGCGGCCTGATCCCGGCCTTACGCGGACCACTTGACGGCCTGACAGCCGGCCTTCCGGATGGACGTATGTCGACCGCAACATGTCAGGACGGATTGACAAAGAGGCTCAAATATGATACGGTCCGGCGTTAGCGCTCTTTGAAAAGTGTGCAAGGCAAGAATGCACGTTGCTGAGCCTCCGGGGATCGTCCCCGGCGGACACACGGCAGTAGTGGTCAAACCCGATGGGGTCAGAAGTTTTTGCGGCTCTACCCCGACCGAAAGGAGAAAGCCATGACCAGGAAACCCGCAAGTCAGGAAGGTCGGGGGGCGAGCCAGCAAGCCGCCGCCGCGACCGAGGAGATCTTCGCTTGCGCGACCGACAAGTGCGGTCGCCGCGGCTGCGCCGACGAGATGTACAACCGCAGCTGCGACCCGCTGACCACGGCCCGCGCGGACCTGCTCAAGAAGGTCCTCTGCCGCGGCTGCGCCGAGCAGCTGTCCAAGCAGAACGGCAAGCGCATCTGCGAGCCCGGTTCGGGCGTCTACCACCTGAACCGCACGCTGCGCAAGATGACCGAGCTCGACTCGGTGCGCGCCCGCCGCGACGACCTGGCCCAGTGGGTCATCGCCAAGAAGGCCGAACGCGACGGAGCGGCGCGCGCCCAGGAGGACGAGCGCCGGCGCCAGAGCGCCCGGGACAACGGCGACGACATGATCCGGCGCTACGCCCGCAACTACGCCGAGGCCGCCGAGGTCTCGACCGACTCCGGCGTGGCCATCCCCAAACCGCGGCTGGCCGAGGACGGTGAGACGCATCTCTGCGGCCTGCCCATCCCCTGCTGCCGCCACGACCGTCCGGTCGAGTGCTACATCACCAGCATGGGCGAGGTCGTGGGCCTCTGCCGCCGCGCCGCCGGCCTCTTCATCGAGGTCTTCCGCGCCAACGAGGACCAGGGCGACCGGGGCTACCGCAAGCTGCTCTGGACGCGCGACCCGAAGAAGGCCGCCTACCTGGCCTCACGCTGGCTCGGCGAGGAACCGCCGGCTGACGACGAAGAGTGATCACCGCCCGAGTGCCGCCCGACACGGGTCCGACGGCCGACGGTCGGGATGACCCTTCATCCGTCCCTGGAACTTCGTCCGGCCGCCGTCACCCTGATGGCGGCCGGACGTCCCCTTCCTCCAACCCGAATGGCGGCCGCGCAGGCCGCGGACGGTGTCTGCGTATGAACCCCCATCTGATCAGGATCGCCAGCATCATTGCCCAGGTCGTCGTGGCCGCGATGCTGCCCGGCGGACTGGTCATCGTCGGCCTCGCGCACTACTTCAAGCGGCGCTTCGCCAAGCGCCAGCCTCCGAAAAAGAACGACAAATGACTTCTCTCGAGCCCCGGTCCGCCGGGGCTCTTGATTTTTACACGGCCGGAGCAGTCGCCCTTGACCCGGTCTTTGACATCTCTCCGGGGCCGACGATATAATTTGATCGTTCGCAGGAAGTCCTCCGGCACGGCTGCGAATTCGGTTAAGCACGATCACAATCGAGGCAATGATGCCGTCAGCTGCCAACCAGCCATCACCTTCGGGTGAAAGCACGCGCTGCCTAGCTCGTGCCGGCTGCGGCTCCTGACATTATCCCCGTCTCGGGGAAGATCTTTTCTCATCTTTGCCCCGGTCTGAATCGACAGCTTTTTCTGAATCCGCAGCCTTTTCGGGGGACTTTATCGGATGTAGGCACGGCCCTGTCGGCCGCGCCGTTTTGTTTCCGGCCGCGGCCGCGCGGACCGCGCGGCCAAGTGGCCTTTGGACGGCGGAAATGATATGATTTTTATCGTTAAACGCTGTTGAAAACCGTCCCATCCGCTATCGAGATCATCAGGCTATGGTAAGAAAAAACCACTCCAAAAGATCATCTCCGAAAAGCGAAAAGATCGCCGAGACGCCCCAGATGAGCCCGCAGACCCGCAAGGAGCTGACGGCCATTTTGTGCGTCTTCCTGGCCATCGTCATCGTCCTGGCCTACGCCGGCCTGGCCGGCGCCGTCGGCCGGGTGATCGACTCGGCCCTGGCCGGACTCTTCGGCATCAACAAGTACCTGGTGCCGGCGGTCATCCTCGGGATCGGCGGCCACGTGGCCATGCCGGAAAAATTCGGCTTCCGCTGGCCGACGCGGCTGGGCGTCGCCCTGTTCATCCTGAGCTGGGGCGCCTTCCTCAACGTGGCCATGTTCCCGTCGCGCGACGGCCTGCTGACCCT
>JBAIXY010000031.1:0-6100 GCA_037916205.1 Vicinamibacterales bacterium
GCGCCGGAGTACTTGCCGCCCATGACGGACAGGGTCAGCCGGTCCTGGCTGACGCCCGTGACCACGGCGCGGAAGGACACCCGGGCGGCCGCGGCCCGGCTGAGCGGCGCCATTTGCGGACAGGGCGACGGGGAAGCAGACGGCAACGCGACGGTCGGCGCCAGCCGGTAGCCGGCCCAGAGGCCGCCGAGGAACGCCAAACCCAGGGCCGCCGTCAGGATCGGCGCCGTCAGTTTGGTCTTGCCCGGCCGCCTGGCCGGGCCGCCGATCAATCCAGCTGCAGACAACGGATCCATATGTAGGCCTTGGCCTGGCCGTCATGATAAACGTTCACGAAAGTGTCGCGGACGACGGACTTGCCGCACTGCCAGGTCCCACCGGCGTCCTCGCAGTTATAACCCGACCAGCCGACGGCCAGGTAGCCCGAGGGGCAATCGACGGTCCGCCAGCCGGCCGGCTGCTTGGCCGAGAAGGCCTTCTGCACGGTGATGACGTCGAGTTTCGGCCAGTCCGACCGGGCCTCGCCGTTCAGAACGAGGCCGGCGGCCGCCACGGTGCCGTTGACGTCGAGCTTGTAGGCCGGGATCGGCTTGCCGATGGCGACGTTGCCGGCCGTGTCCACGGCCAGGTAATCGCCGATGCCCGGACGGCTCAGGAGCAGCCGGTCGTCGTGTTCGCCCATTCCGAGGTACCAGGCGTCGCTCCCCTGCCTCGAAAGCAGCATCCCGGTCCGGCGGCGGCTGCCGCCCGTGTCGGCGAGCCGCAGGACGGCGTCGCTGTCGATCCCGCCGCTGACGTCGAGGCGGTAGGCCGGGGACGAGGTCCCGATCCCGAGGCGCCCGTCGAACGAGCCCTGGCCCTGGACGCGGAGCGCGAACGTTCCGCCGCCGAAGTTGCCGATGTTGAGCACCGTCGCCTTGGAGCCGTCGACGCGGACGGCGTGGGCGTCCGGCAGATACAGGTCGCCGCCGGCGCGGATGTCGCCGGTCACGCTGAGCGGCCCGCCCGGCTGGACGACGGCCTGGGTTCCGGCCTGGCCGGAGGGCTGGCCCGACGGCTGGGTGACCGCCCGGACCGGCGGCTTGGTAACGGTCGGCGGCGGCCTCAGAGTGACGTTGCCGGAGGCGTCGGAACAGTGGCCGCAGCGATCGGTGAACCTGCCCTGCATCGCGGCGCCGCAGGAGCCGCCGATGACCGAGACCGGCTCGGTGCAGCCGGAACAGGGATAGTTGGCGGTATCGCACTGGCACTGGCAGGTGGCGCAATCGAACACGAAATTAGGCGCCGGCGTCGGCGAATAGCAGTTGTCTATGTCCGGGTCGCCGCCGTCCTCCATGCACCAGAGGTTCGGCGCCACGCCGCAGACGTTGCGGCTGGCGGTCGAAGGGCAGGAGAACGAGGGCAGGCCCCAGTTGCGGCAGCGGTCCTTGGCCGAAACGGGCGCCGGCGCGAAAAGGACGAGCGCCAGGACGGCCGACAAGCCGGCGATGGCCGTTGTCAGCCGGACGCCGCCGGCGATGCTGGAAGAGCTTTTCATAGATTCCCGGATCAGATCCTTTTTACCCGCCGCCCCTCGGGCGTGTCCTCGACGATATACCCCTTGGCCTTGATCTCGTCGCGCAGCCGGTCGGACTCGGCGAAGCGCTTCTCGCGCCGGGCCTCGTCGCGCTTCTCGATCAGGGCCAGGATGCTGGCCGGGATCTCCGCGTCGTCGCTGGACCGGCCGAAAGTGAAGCCGAGTTCGTCGCCCGCCCGGCGCAGCAATTCCTCGCCGGCTTTCTTATCCGAGGCACTGAGGTCGCCCGAGGCCAGCTTTTCATTGCCGAGCTTGACGAACTCGAACAGCGCGGCCAGGGCCTCGGCCACGTTCAGATCGTCGTCCAGGGCCGCGTCGAAAGCCTCCGCCGCCCGGGCGACGGAAGCGCCGTCGCCGTCCGCGTCCCTGACCGCCGCCTGCTTCAGGGCGTCGGCGAAGTCATCGAGCCGCGACAGGGCGCCGCGGGCCGCTTCCAGGCCGCGGAAGGTGAAGTTCAGCGGCTGTCGGTAATGAGTGGACATGAGCAGCCAGCGGACCTCGCGCGGCGACCAGCCCTTGGCGACCAGGTCGTCCAGCCGATAGAAGTTGCCCTTGGACTTGGACATCTTCTCGCCGTCGACCAGCAGATGGGTGACATGCAGCCAGTAGTTGACGAAGCGCTGGCCGGTGGCGCACTCGGCCTGGGCGATCTCGCACTCGTGATGCGGGAACTTGTTGTCCTCGCCGCCGGTGTGGATGTCGAAAGTATCGCCCAGATACTTGGTCGACATGGCCGAACATTCGATATGCCAGCCCGGATATCCCCTGCCCCAGGGCGCTTCCCACTGCATCAGATGGCGCGGGTTGTGGATCCAGAGGGCGAAATCGGCCGGATGCTTCTTTTCCTTGCGGACCTCGACCCGGGCGCCGGGGCTGAGGCCCTCGATGGCGTTGCCGGACAGCCGCCCGTATTCCGGAAATGTGGACACGTCGAAATAGACGCTGACCCCGCCTTCCTCCTCCACCTTGTAGGCGCAGCCGTTCTCCAGCAGCTTGGCGACCATCCTGATCATGTCCGGCACGTGCTCGCTGGCCTTCGGGTAGACCGACGCGCGCCTGACGTTGAGCCGGTCGATGTCGCGGAAGAAGGCCTCGGTATAAAAAGCGGCCACCTCCTGGGGCGTCTTGCCGGCGCGCGCCGCGGCCACCTCCATCTTGTCCTCGCCCACGTCAGCGTCGGCCAGCATGTGGCCGACGTCGGTGATGTTCATCACCTGGGTCACCTCGTAGCCGGACGCTTCCAGATGACGCCGGACCAGGTCGGCCAGCAGGAACGAGCGCAGGTTTCCGATGTGGACGTAATCGTAGACCGTCGGCCCGCAGTTATACATTCCCGCCTTGCCGGCCTTGAGCGGCTTAAAGGCCCGCTTCTTCTTCTCCAGGGAGTCGTAGAGGCTTAACATACAGTGAGCTTATTTTACTAAGAAGACCGTTCAGCCGCAACTCTCCCGGCCATACCAAAAGCCCCGCCGAGAGGCGGGGCCTGGTTTGCTGGAATCAGAGCTTGTTGCAGTAGATCATCGCGCCGCGATCCTTGATCTTGGTCGCGAACGAGCCGTTCGGACAGGAACATTCACCTTCCGCCGGACAGGCGATCCAGCCGGAGCCGGAGCCCCAGGCATTGGCCTCCGCCTTGAGGTCGCCGGGCACGGCCACGGAGCCGTCGGGAGCCAGTTTCAGCGCGACGGCGTCAAGCTCCTTGATGGCCGCGATGCCGTAGATGAAAGCGGCGTGGGTATCGATCGAGAGGAGGTTGCCGGGTTCGTTGGTGACGTCCACGTAATCCGGGAACACTTCGCGATACTCCTGGGCGATGAAATTGAAGTAAGGATGGGTCTCGACGCCGGCATGGGTAGCCCGGTACTGGTCGGTGTAACGGAAGCTGACGGGATTCAGCTGCCGGACCGCGTCCAGCGCGCCGGAGACCGGCTTGATATCGGTCTTGATCCGCCGGTCGGAATTGGCCTGCCAGCTGCCGGCAACGGACTTGGAGGCGTCGCCGTTGACCTCGAGCAGGTAGGTGACCGCGGTGCGGCCGATGCCGACCTTGCCGTCGCCGTTGATCCGCATCTTCTCGATCATCGGGCCGTTGTTCATGGTCGTGAAGGTCAGCGCGCTGATGGTACCCGGGGTCGCGGCGGAGGTGAAGATGCCGGCGATATCGGCGGCGGCCACGAAGCTGCCGGAGGTCATCTCGTCCAAGAACCGGATCGACCCGCCGATGCCGTTCGCGCCGTACCCGGAACTGCCGCGCCAGAGTTCGAGGACCGGGACCACGGTGCTGTTGGTCGAGTCGTTGGTGCGGTACGCCGACAGGGCGGGATTGTCGCCGCCGGACTGGAATTGGCCGCCGACGTACGCCGAACTGTAGCCCGAAACGCCTGAGGCGGAACTGGCCGTGGTGTAGCCCCTCACGCCGGCGCCCGAGGAGGTCGAGGTGGTGCCGTAGACGCCGTAGCCGGTGGAGTAGGACCCGGACGAACTCTCGCCGTAGACTCCGTAGGACGTAGTGCTGCTGCCGTGGATCGTGCCGCTGACGTCGAGTTTGTACGACGACGACGGCGTCATGCTGATGCCGACGCTGGTGCCGTTATCGGTGATCAGGGAGTCGCCGAGAGCGGTGGAGCTGGTGAATTTGGCGACCTTGTTTGCCGTGCCGCTGCCGGTCAGACCTCCGCCGCCTCCCGACGGCCAGGCGCTGATGCAGTTGCCGGTCGCGCCGAGGCAGAACTGGTTGGCCCGGGCGTTGCCGTTGACCTGCAGCATCTCGTTGGGCGCCGTGGTGCCGATGCCGACGTTGCCGTAGGTGCCGGCGCCGCTGGCCGGTCCGACGTAGAAGGTCGGGACGGTCGAGTTGAAGCCGACCGACAGCGAATAATTTGTGGTGGCGGTCATGTCCGTCCATGGGGTGTTGTTCAGGCCGGAGCCCATGACGATGGACCAGGTGCCGCCGGCGCTGATACTGGTGCCGATGGCCTTGGTCCCGGCCCATCCGGCCTGTGTCTTGGCGCTGGTGCCGATCGCCACCGACTGCGCGCCTTCGGTGCGGCCGCCTAGCACTGCGATAGACCCGCTGGCCATCGCTTGGGAGGCGTAGCCGCCGATGGCGACCGAATCCATCTGGTAGGCCTGAGCGACCGTGCCGATGGCGATGCTGCGGGACGAGGAGGCGTAAGACGACACGCCGATGGCAATGCCGCCGCCGGCCGCGTAGCCGCCCGCCCCGGCGCCGATCTTGATGCTGGTGCCGTCATTGAACAGGTTGTCGCTGGCCAGCCAGCTGGCGCCGTCGCTGTACAGGGTCTGTCCCGCCGTGCCGGACGGCAGGCTGCTGCCGCCGCCGGACGGCCATGAACTGATGCAGTTGCCGCTGGCGCCGAGGCAGAACTGGGTGGCCCGGACGTTGCCGTTGACGTGAAGGAGTTCGCTGGGGGTCGTGGTGCCGATGCCGACGTTGCCGCCGGTGAACAGAGCCGCGTACTGCTGCGTGCCGTTCCGGCCGGCCAGCCAGACCCGGCCGCCCCAACCGGCCGCGAACTGGCCGGCATAATAGTGGTCAGCGCCCCAATCCTTGCCGCCCAGGTTGACCCAGGTCGTATGGTTCGAACCGCCGGTGCGCATGAATCGGCCGGCGTAACCCTCGACGTCGGAAACGGCCGTGTCGACGCCGACGTATCCATTGCCCGTGCCGGCGTCAATGGTTATGTAAGTGAACATGTTGCTGCCGGGAGCGTAGATGCTGGCCATCTTGCCCTCGGCCCAGAGGCCGTAGCTGTCGGTCGTGGTGTGCGTATAGGTGGTGCCGCTGACTTCCAGCCGATAAGAAGGAAAAGCTGTCCCGACGCCCACGTTCGTTCCGTTGTCGGTGATCTGCGAGTCGCCGAGGCTGGTGGCCCCGGTGAACTTGGCGACCTTGTTGGCCGTGCCGGTGCCGGTCAGGCCGCCGCCGCCCCCTGACGGCCAGGCGCTGATGCAGTTGCCGGTCGCGCCGAGACAGAACTGGTTGGCCCGGGCGTTGCCGTTGACCTGCAGCATCTCGTTGGGCGTCGTGGTGCCTATGCCGACCTTGCCGACCGTGCCGGCGCCGGATGCCTGACCCACGAAGAAGGTGGGGATGGTGGAATTGAAACCGACCGCCAGAGACGACACGGTGTTGTTCGTCATCTTATTGATGACGTCTATGCCGCCGCCGATGGCGATCGAGTCGTTCGCCGCGGCCGCGACATAACCGCCGACCGCCGTCGATCCGAAACCGCTCGAATCGGAACGGTTGCCGACGACGATCGCGTTGATGCCGTTCGCCGTGCTGTAACCGCCGATGGCCACTGCGCCGCTCTGGCTGGCCGTGGCGGACTGGCCGAGAGCGTACGAGTAGTCTCCGGAACCGGTGGCGTAGGAGCCGATGGCCGTCGAGTAGTAGCCGCTGGCCGTGGCGTAGTAGCCGATGGCCGTCGAGTAGTTGGTGGTCGCCTGGCTGTTGCGGCCCAGGGCCGTGGAAGCGTAGGCGGACGCGGTGTTGCTGTA
>JBAIXY010000032.1:0-4441 GCA_037916205.1 Vicinamibacterales bacterium
TGAGCAGGAAGGCGTAGAAGCGCTGGGCCTCGGAACAGGCCGGGTCGACCAGCACCGCGTACTCGGCGATCTCCAGGGCGGTCTTTTCCGTCTTGTAGCGGCCGGTCTCGAAGTAGCGGTCGAGGGCGCGGGCCAGGTTCTGGAACGCCCAGTTGTCCCTGGTCGGCGGATCGGCGAGCGCCGCGAGGGTCGCCGCGGACAGCGGCAGGCCGGCGCCGGCGAAAGCCGTTCCGACGGCCTCGGCGAACATAGTCTGGATGTTCGTCATGAAGACGATCTGGACGGTCTGGCCGTTCTTGCGCTTGTACGGACCCATCTGGCTGCCGCTGGATTCTCCCGTTCCGATCAGGACCGGGGCGTCGCCGACGGCGTAGACCTCGACGGTCAGGGTCCACTCCCAGGCTTTGCCGGCGTAGCGGCCGGTGACGAAGTGAGTGGCGCCCCGCGCCTTGGCCAGGTCGTTGGCCGCGGCCAGGTCGTCGCGTCCGGCGAAGAGGACCGCCTGCTCCTTGGTCAGGACCAGGGGCCCGTTCAACGTCTTGAACGTCTTTTCCATCTCCAGCTTCTCCGCCAGCATGGCGGCGAGGCCGATGGACAGGTAGTTCTGCGACAGGCCGGCGCGGTTGTCGAAGGGCACGATCAGGACGCGCTTGGGCGCGTCCGGAGTTGCGGAATGTCCGTTGGATGTAAGGAGCGAAAACAGGACGAGGACGGCGAGAGACGCTGAGCGCATTGCCAGCCTCCTTGAAGCATTCTTCGAGCTGTTTTTAAGGCGCGGACGGGGTCCGAACCTCGCCTCGGAATACCACCATAACGTCGTTTTGTCAATCGGGTCGGACGCTGCGGCAGGCGTAACGGAAGATGCGGTCCGGACGCGGGTCGGGCATCAAAAAACCCGCACCCTTCGGGGTGCGGGCCGTTCCGGCGCGTCAGATCTGGGCCATCAGCACCACGTAATTCTTGCCGTACTTCTTGGCGCAGCCGGGGCAGGTCGTGTAGCAGAAGTAGATCTTCTTCAGCGGCTTGTTCTGGCCGGCAACGTAGGTTTTCATCTCGGCGATCCACTTCGGCACGTTCTTGTACGGGCCCTCGAAGACCTTGGTCAGGAAATTTCCCGACATTCTGACCATGGTCGCTCCCGGGACCTCTTTGCTGACCGGGATGTAGACGTCGGCGCCCCAGAGAGAATTTTCGTCGACCGGCATCAGCTGTTCGCCTTTCGCCTGCGCCTTCTCGATCAGTCCCATGTTCTTCGTCATGATCTGTCCGAAATTCAACGGGATGTGCAGGAAGCTGGCCACCCGGTCTTTCAGGAACAGTTTGTCCTGCCAAGTGATCTCCTTGCCGTCCCAGGGCGCGGGGTCGAATTTTTCGCAGCAGATCGGTTCTTTTTTCGCTTCTTCGGCCATAAATGCGGCGTTATGATTATGCCCGCATGGTATCACGAACAGAAAAAGACCTCGACTGGCGTCGAGGTCCTTTTCTGGAGCGGGTAGCGGGAGTTCGCCTTCCCCGCCTCGTTTCGGACACGGCCTCAACTTCGGCTCCTCCGGCGCCCGCCGCTCCTCGGGACGCCGTTCAAGGCGGTCCTCGGAGTCGGCTTCAACTCCCGCATCGACTCGTTGAAAAGCAAAACGTCCGGACTTGGTCCGGACGCTTTGCTGGAGCGGGTAGCGGGAGTTGAACCCGCATCTTCACCATGGCAAGGTGACATAATAGCCGCTATACGATACCCGCGAATTTTTTGATGGGTCAATTGTAAAAGCAGGTCGGTTATCTGTCAACCGCGGCCGGCCGCGGCACGGTCAGTCTTCCAAGGCCGCGGTCTGGCGCTTCCGCCAGACGGCCAGGCCGATGGCGCACGCGCCCAGCGCCGCCGCGGCAAATCCGTAGGCGGCATACGGAACTCGGCTGGCGCTGACGGTCAGATGGACCGGCGGCTCCTGCGCCGACGGCGCGGACGCGGGCGGCGTTTCGGGCTTGGCCGCGGACGCCGGAGCATCGGTGACGGCCAGGCCGCTGCGGTCCAGGACGATCAGTTCGGCGGCCGAATTTCGCCGTTTCACGACCGCGCTGACCCGGACGCCGGCGCCGACCTTGGCCGCGCCGGCAACGGCCGGCGGCAACAGGACCTTGGTCTCATGCTCGCCGGCTTCATCCGCTATCTTCAGCCAATTCTTGCCCTTGCCGGTAACTGTGCCGACCGTGCTCACGGACACCCCGGAGGCCGTTTCAGCGGCCTCGGCCAGGGTCATCTCCGATCTTCGGAGGTCGCCGGCTGACAGGGGCGTCAGATCACTAGCCCGGGCGGAGATCACCGTCTCTCCTCGGCTGGACCGCAGCCGACCCAGGATGCCGATACGCTGGCCGATCTTGGGCGCCGGCAGTTCGGACCCGCTGAGCCGTACCAGTACGCCGGCGGTCGCGTCCTCGTCCTGGACCGCCAAAATGGTCTTGGCCGTCGCTCCCAACGGCAAGGAAACGATCCCTTCTGTCCTGACCAGGCTGCCCTCTTCCAGATCGGGCAATTCCTGGATCGATGCGGGCACGGCCATTTCGTCGGCCGACGCATCGGCGCCGATCGGGACGGTGGCCGGGGCGGATCCGTCTGCCGGACCGCCAGCCGCCGGCGCCGCGGTTTCATCTGACGGCTCAGCGGCGGCGCCAACGACGTTTTCCTGTCCGGGGGACGGCAGATCCGACCAGCGCCAGCCATCCGGATACCTGGCGAACGAGCGGCCTTCGGGCGGGTCGACATAGCTGACGGTTTCCGCCGTTCGGCCCGTCGGGTCGATCAGTCTGACCGAGTCGGCGTCGTTATTTAAAGCCAACTTGTCCGTGGTTTTGGCGATCACGAAATATCCGTTCGCGGCCACGGCGTCGGAAGCCGCGAACGAATATGGCCTGCTGCCGCCGTCGGCGTCGTCGATCGACCAGCCGGTCAATGGAAACGCGGCTGACCCCGGATTGAACAGCTCGATCCATTCGCCGGAATCATCGCCCAAGGGGTTGGGCAGGAATTCGTTGATCACGATCATCTGCGGCGGAACCTCCAGGCCGGCCGGAGACGGCAGGGTTGTCGTTTCGTCCGGCGCGGGGCTGGTCGATGCGGCTGCGGGCTGAATGCTCGGAGTCGCGGACGATCCGTCGGCGTCCGGCGATGCCGGCGACACCGTCGCCTGTACTGCCGATCTTGCGACTGAAAATTGATTGGCCGATCCTGGTGTCGGGATATCGGTCCAGGCCCAGAGGCCGCTGTCATTTTTTGCGTAAGTCTGGCCCTCTTTTGCCGGTCCGGGATAACTGACAGAATCGGCCGTCCGGTCGAAAGGATCAAGCAGAGTGATCGTCATGCCGGCGTTAACGAGTTGGAATTTCGTTTCGGCGTACACGAAAGAGTAGTGCGCGCCGGCGCCGATCATGGTCGCGGGCAGCGTCCGCGTTTCGCCGCTTTGGTCGGCGACCTTCCACCCCGTCGAGTCGACATCTGACGCCGACACGTTATGGATCTCGATGAATTCTCCGGCCGTGTCGCTGCCCACCGGATCCGGGAACAGTTCGCTGAATCTCAGTGGGGGAGCGGCGGCTTCGGGAGCGGCTGCCAAAGTTTCGTCGCCTGTCGGGACGGCTGGCGGAACATCGGACTGAGCGGTTCCGTTTCCGGGAGCAGTGTTTTCGTCGCCCGATATCGGCGGCTCGCTCGCTGCGGCCGGGCAGGAGCACTGACATTGGGGTGTCTTCGCCGGCGACTCGGCCAGTACTTTTTGGCCGTCCGCTGAGACGAACACCAGGCCGCACAAGAGCACTGCCAGGTCTAAGCAGATCCTGGCTCTGAAATCGCGCTTGTCCGTCATAGAAATGACATAAATCGTTAGGAACAGGCAGTTCTTAATGTAAATTAAATAAAGTGTCAAATTATTGACACTAATATTTATAGTTATTTTTTGGCTTATTTTTGAATAAATTATCTACCTGTGGATAAGTGGTAAGTCGGATAGAGCGGCTTTTCACAACCACAAAAGCGAAAATTGCGATCGTTTCTCCAATTTGTCGGGAATAGGGCGCGTGGTCGCCTTATTTTTTGGCTTGTAACGGCCAATTTTTTATAGTATAATGTAAGCACGGATCCAAAGTAGGCAGGGATCCAAAAGGCGGATCGCAGGGCGTTCGATCCGCGAAAAAACAAAATGAACCGGCTCGGTTATCGGCTGAAAATTTGGTTGCGTGCGTTTGTAGTAAGGCACCCGAACTTCTTCTGCGCGAAGGCGGGTGTTATTTTGTTTGCTTTTTGTTTGGCTGGCAGCGTTTTTGGCTCTATTTCCTCCGCCCTCGCCTCCGGCCCCTCCTCCAACCTCCTCCTCAACTACCAAGCCCGGATCACCGACTCCTCGAACGTGAACCTCCCGGACGGCGCCCGGAACGTCAAGTTCGTCGTCTACGA
>JBAIXY010000033.1:0-1710 GCA_037916205.1 Vicinamibacterales bacterium
CGGCCGAGCCTGGGCACGTTGATCTCGCCTTCGGACATGACCGTGAGCAGGACGTTGATCGTCTCTTCCGGGACCCGGTTGAGCTCCTCGACGTACAGCAGCCCGCCGTCGCGCATGGCCCGGACCAGCGGCCCGTCGGAGAAGTTCTCCGGCCGGTACCCCTGCTCGAGGACCAGCGCCGGGTCGAAGGAGCCGATGAGGCGGGCCGGGGTCAGTTCGGCGCTGCCCTCGACGAGGACGAACTCGGCATGCCTGGACGCCGCGACCTGCCGCAGCAGGGTGGACTTGCCGGTGCCAGGCGGGCCTTCGAGCAGGATGTGGGCGCCAGAGGCGAGCGCGGCCCGCACCAGCTCCAGCTCGCGCTGGCGCCCCACGACCTGTTTCATGTGGTCAATCAGTGCTCGTGGACCACGACGCCGCGCACGTTCTTGCCGGCCAGCAGGTCGTCGTAGCCCTCAGGCACCTGGTCCAGGGTGTAGGTCCGGGTGATGATCTCGTCGAGCTTGAGGTCGCCGGCCTGGTACAGGCCGAGGAGCTTGGGGATGTCCGTGGTCGGGTTGCAGTCGCCGAACAGGCTGCCCTTCACCGTCTTGCGGAACAGGGTGAGGATGGTCCCTGGCAGCTGGATGGTCGGCTCGAGCAGCTTGTTCAGGCCGGTCAGCACGACGACGCCGTCCTTGCCGACCGCGTTGAACCCGGCGCCCACCACCTCGGCCGTCATGAGGCCGACGGTGAGGATGGCCGAGTCGGCGCCCTGGCCCCTGGTCATCTCGACGATCGCCGCCAGCGCCTCCTCGGCGGTGGCGAACGCGTGGGTGGCGCCGAGTTCCATCGCCTTCTCGCGCTTGTTCTCCAGCGGGTCGATGGCGACGACGTTCTTGGCGCCGGCGTAGCGGGCGCCCTGCACCGCGTTGATGCCGATGCCGCCGATGCCGAAGACCGCGACCGTGTCGCCCGGGGAGACCTTCGCGGTGTTGACGGCCGAGCCCCAGCCGGTCGGCACGCCGCAGCCGACCAGCACGGCCTTGTCCAGCGGCAGGTCGTCGTCGACCTTGACCGCGGAGTTCTGGTGGATCACGCCGTACTGGCTGAAGGTCCCGAGAATGCACATGGCGCCGTACTGGCCGCGGGGGCCGCTGAACGGGAAATGATCGCCGGGCAGGTAGCCATCGAGGATCGTGGCGCCCCAGTCGCAGATGGACTGGCGCCCGGTGGCGCAGTAGCGGCAGATGCCGCAGTTCGGGATGAACGAGCACACGACGTGGTCGCCGGGCTTCACGCGCGTCACGCCCGGCCCGACCTCCTCGACGATCCCCGCGCCCTCGTGGCCGAGCACCATCGGCATCCGCGCCTCGAGGTCCCCGTGCGCCACGTGGATGTCGGAGTGGCACAGGCCCGCGTACATGTAGCGGATGAGAACCTCACCGTCCCTCGGGCCATCCAGGTCAAGCTCTTCGATCTCGATGCGCTTGCCGGGCTCGTGGACGACAGCGGCCTTGGTCTTCATCGACGCTCCTTCGGATCGGGTAACGGTCCTGACTCTTCCCCAGCTTCGGGACATTCAGTGATTTAAATCTTGGCACGGCCAGGATTTCAGGGACTCTCCTGGTGGTGCCTGAGGTCATGCGGCGGCTCGTAGAACGTGGTCTGCCTGAACTGATCGTGGCAGGTCCGGCACGAGACCCAGACGTGGCCCATGCCGCGGCCGCG
>JBAIXY010000034.1:0-1656 GCA_037916205.1 Vicinamibacterales bacterium
GGCCCCGGCGGCCGAAAAGGCGGCCGAAAAAGAGAGCGAACTGGAAAAAAGCGCCAGGGAAGCCGCCCGGGAACTCAAGGACAACCAGCGCCGCGAGGCTCTCCGCCCGCTGGTGCACGCGGCCATGGCCGAACACCAGGCCAGCTACAACCAAAGGCTGGATGACGCCAAACAGGCCGTGGAAACGCTCAAGGCGGCCGGCATGAAAAAACAGGAGATCATCGACCTGTTGGCGCTTGAACCGCTGAAAGGCTGGTCCAACCTCGCCCTGCGGCTGACCAAGGAGCGACGGCGGCCGGCCGCGCCGGCCGGCAAAGGGACCCCGGAAAATATATCTAAGGCGGCCTGACCTTATGCGAGAAGCCTACGAAAAAATCGACCGATCCACCGATCCCGCCGGCGAACCGGCTATCATCGCCCGGGACCGCGAAGGCCGGCGGCTCGTTCTGGACCTGGGTGACGTCCGGCGGCGTTGCGATGCCTTTTACGGCGTGATCGAAAAGAAGGGCATCGTGCCTGAATTGGCGCTGTCGGCCGGCCAGATCGACCTGATCCGCGAGAAAATGGAGGTGCGGGGTTTCGACACGCTGGTCTGGATGCAGGGCCGGGACCGGCTGCCGAGCGCCAAAGAGATCATCGAAAAAACGATCATCGAACCGGACCTGATACCTCCCGAGTTCTTCGGCCAGGCGACCGTACAGAACATCGGCGAACTCAAGGAAGAGCGTCCGGCGGAAGCCTACCTGCTTTTGACCAAAAGCGGCGGCGCGGAAGCGTGGACCGAGGGCAAAGATCCGGCGGAGATCGCCGCCCTTTTCAAGCATCTCGGCGAAAGCGGCCTGACGCTCCGCGAATATCTGCTGATCGAAGGGCTGGCGAATTGGCGGAGCCGCAGCGGTCAGCGGCCGGACTCCGTCCGGACCATCGGCGAATTCCTGCTCGGATCATCCCTGCCGAACGGCGAGATCGTCGCGGTCAGCCAGGGCGCGGCTGGCGGCCTTTCCCTCACCTCGGCCGACCGATCGATGGCGCACCCCTCCTTCGGGGCCCGGGGCGCGACGGTCATCCCCTTGGCGGACAAAATACGGGAGTAGCCCGGCCTTGATTATTTTCGGACGTCCGGCTAAGATAGCTACACGTTTTTGGGCGGCTAGCTCAGTTGGTTAGAGCGTCACATTGACATTGTGAAGGTCAGAGGTTCGACTCCTCTGCCGCCCACCACAAAATGGCCATGGTTCCTCCATGGCCGTTTTGTTTAATCGCGGGCACCGCTTGTGCTACCATTCAGCCATGCCTTCCCTGACCAAAAGAAGCCGGCGCTTATCGGAACTTGAGCGCGCCTTCGCCGCGGAGACCAAGCGTCGTCTCGGCCGCAACATGGTCGCTTGCCTCGTGTCCGGCAGCCGGGCCGGCAACGACCATCTGCCGGACAGCGACCTGGACGGCGTGTCCATCGTGCGCGATACCGCGCGGCTCGATCAGATCGTCACCTACGGCCGGCTGGAAAAACGTTTCGGCATCCGCATCGGCACGGGCCTGATGCCCGAAAGCGAATTCCTGGCCTGCGCCCGGGGCGGCGCCGACCATCGCTGCTGCCGCTGCCTGTTCTTTTTCGGCTGGCGGCTCGGCGGCGCCCGCGTCCTGGCCGGACGGAAC
>JBAIXY010000035.1:0-12338 GCA_037916205.1 Vicinamibacterales bacterium
CGCGGCCGGCGATCGAGGCCCGGCGCGAGGGCGGCAGGGGAGTCGGCGGACGGGGCTTTGGCGGGCGACCGCACGGACACGGCGGCGCGCGCGGCGGGCACGATCGCGAACGCCGGCCCGATGGCGGCGGACAGCAGGGGCCGCCCGGATACACTTTCTTTGAAGCCCAGCCGACCAGACTGACCGGCGCCCGGATGCGCCGGCGCGGCGGTCCGCCCCGGCGCGGCCGGCGCTGACGGCCCGAGCGGAACAAAAAAGCCCGACCGGAGAACCCGGTCGGGTTTGGTTTTTGCGGCTGCGATGATCAGCCCTTGAAGATCTGCAGGGCCGCGTCGGCCGCGGGCACGTGGCTGGCCGTGAACATCAGCCAGGCCAGGGCCGCGCCCAGGGCCAGGTAGCCGGCGAAGGCGGCGGCCGTGCCGGCCGGCGTCATCGGCGGCATGGACTTCTGCTTGAGGAAGCCGGCCAGGGCGCAATCACCCTCGGGCGCGGGATCGCAGCGCAGTTCGTGCTCGGCGACCGCGTGACGCTCCTGCCTTCGGAACAGGGTCCGATAGGGGATGCGGGCGTCGAGCGCCGTCCTTTCGATGTCCGACTCGGTCCGCCAGGCCGAGCAGATCTTGTCCGGATCGGTCAGCCTGACCGGGATGGCGGCGGTCACCGCGGCGGCCGTGGCCTCGGCCGTGGCCTCCGTCCCCAGCTTCGCGGCCAGCGCCGCGATGATGCTGCGGCGGTCGCGGTCGCGCCGGATGTTCTTGAGCTCCTCGAGCAGCTCCAGCGCGCCGATCGGCAGCAGGATGACCAGCAGGCCGAGGTTGAAGGCGAGGCAGAGCTTGAAAGCCCCGACCAGGCCGATGACCAGGAAGAACAGGCCGAGCTTCGACGAGATCGAGTAGGCCACGGATTTCATCAGCCGGCCGCCGTCGAGCGGATTGATCGGCAGGAGGTTGAAGAGGTTGAGCATGGCCATCCAGCCGGCGAGGGCCGCCCAGAGCGGGTTGCCCGTGGCCAGGTAGGCGCCGTAAACGGCGAGCGCCAGGAGCCAGCCCCAGATCGGCCCCATCAGGGCGATGAAGGCCTCGGCCTTGCGCGACGGGAAGCGGTCCTCGGTGACCGCGGCGGCCCCCAGGAAGGGGATGAAGTAGATGCCCTTGGTCTTCAGGCCGCAGCGCCGCATGGCCCAGATGTGGCCCGTCTCGTGGAAAAACAGGCTGACCATCAGGAGAAGCGCGAACTGCCAGCTCAGGAGCAGGGCGTAGCCGCCGAAGGTCGCTCCGGCCAGCGCCACCTTGCCGAACTTGAGGGTCTTGCCCAGCTTGATCAGCACGCTGAGCAGCTTGGGGCCGGCCTTGATCAGGACGGCGATCAGGCCGATCTTGGAGCCGCGGACGCGGTTATCTTGGCTCATTAGAAGCCTCCGATGAACTGCGGGTTGGAAAAGAACGCAACGCCGCAACCTATCAGGCGGGGGAGTTTCGGTCAAGGCGCGGACCCGGCCGTTGCGCCGGCATTTCGGGCCGAGCTTATTTGAGGTATAATTATTCCAGAACGTTAATTGCCGGAACGGCGGTCCTGAACGGCCGCCGCGGGCCTGGGCCGGGATGCTAGCTGCAGCCAAGTCACCTCACCGGATCGAGCCGAAAGCGCCATCGAAAAAATGGGGCGATTTTGATTATGCCGGTTCCACCCCCGAGGTCCTTTACGCGAAGTTCCGCACCTCGGAAGCCGGGCTCAGCGAACACGAGGCCGTCTCCCGTTTGAGGGAATACGGCCCCAACGAGCCGGTAAAAAAGAAGCGGCGCGGCCCGCTGGCCCAGCTGCTCTCCAAGTTCGTCAACCCGCTGATCATCGTGCTGATCATCGTCGGCGCCTTCTCGGCGATCATCGGCGAGATCGCCGGATCGGTCCTGATCGCGGCGATGATCGTGCTCAGCGTCAGCATCGCCTTCGTTCAGGAATATCGTTCGGGCAAGGAGGCGGAAAAACTGGCCGAGATGGTCCGGACGACCGCGTCCGTGGTCCGCGGCGGCAAGCATCGCGAGATCAGCATCAAGAAGCTGGTGCCGGGGGACGTCGTCAATCTCGCCGCCGGCGACCTCGTGCCGGCCGACGTCCGGGTGCTCACTTGCAAGGACCTTTTCGTCAACCAGTCGGCGCTGACCGGCGAGTCGTTCCCGGTCGACAAGTGCGCGGTGCAGGCCCAGCCGGCCGCCGACCAGATCTGGGCCGGCAACATCGCCCTGATGGGCACGAGCGTGGTCAGCGGCGCGGCGACGGCCCTGGTCATCAAGACCGGCGGCGACACCCAGTTCGGCGCCGTGGCCCACGAGCTCGTCGAGACGCGGCCGCCGACCAGCTTCGACCGGGGCATCCACGATTTCAGCTGGCTGATGATCCGGGCCATGCTGGTCATGGTCCTGGCCATCTTCGCCATCAACGCGCTGTTCCGCGGCACTCTGATCGAGGCCTTCCTCTTCTCGCTGGCCGTGGCCGTGGGCCTCACGCCGGAGATGCTGCCGACCATCGTCGCCGTCAACCTCAGCAAGGGCGCGTCCGACCTGGCCAAGAAGAAGGTCATCGTCAAGCACCTCAACTCCATCCAGAATTTCGGGGCGATGGACATCCTCTGCACCGACAAGACCGGCACCCTGACGCTCGACCAGGTCGTGCTGGTCCGGCACTGCGACGTGAACGGCGCCGAGGACGAGACCGTGATGCTGCACGCCTACCTGAACAGCTTCTACCAGACCGGCCTGAAGAACCTGCTGGACCACGCGGTCATCGCCCACCAGAAGCTGGCGGTCAAACGCTACGAGAAGATCGACGAAATGCCTTTCGATTTCGTCAGGCGCGTCATGTCGGTCGTGGTCAATTACGACGGCGGCCACCGGCTGATCGCCAAGGGCGCGCCGGAGGAGATCTTCAAGCGCTGCGACCGCTATGAGATACAGGGCAAGGTCCTGCCTATCGATTCCCTGCACCTGCCGGGCCTTCAGGCCCAGGTCGACAAGTTCAACGCCGAGGGGTTCCGGGTTCTGGCCGTCGCCTACAAGGACACGCCGGCGGACCGCAAGGTCTACTCCAAGGACGACGAACAGAACCTGGTCCTGAAGGGCTATGTGGCCTTTCTCGATCCGCCGAAGCCGTCGGCCAAACACGCCCTCGATTCTCTCCTGGCGCTGGGCATCCGCGTCAAGGTCCTGTCCGGCGACAACGCCACGGTCACGGCCAAGATCTGCTCCGAGGTCGGACTGGACGGCGCCCAGCCGGTGACCGGCGACATGATCGAGGCGATGGACGACGCCGCGCTGGGCGATGCCGCCGAGAATGAAAGCGTTTTCGCCAGGATGTCCCCGATGCAGAAAGAGCGCGTCATTCGCGCCCTTCAGAAGAAGGGTCACGTGGTCGGCTTCCTCGGGGACGGCATCAACGACGCAGCTTCGCTCAAGGTCGCGGACGTCGGCATCTCGGTCAACAACGCCGTGGACATCGCCAAGGAGTCCGCGGAATTGATCCTGCTGGAAAAGGACCTGAACGTGCTGCGCGACGGCGTGATCGGCGGCCGGCGGATCTTCGCCAACATCATCAAATACGTTCGCATGGGCTCGAGCTCGAACTTCGGCAACATGGTCAGCCTGACCGGGGCCAGCCTGTTCCTGCCTTTCGTGCCGATGGCCCCGATCCAGGTGCTGCTCAACAATTTCCTTTACGACCTTTCCCAGGTGACCATTCCGACGGACAACGTCGACCCGGAATACCTGAAGACGCCCAAGCCGTGGAACGTCCGTTCGATCAAGCGCTTCATGGTGATGATCGGCCCGATCAGTTCGATCTTCGATTTTCTGACCTTCGGGATCGGGCTCTACCTTTTCCACGCGCCGGTGGACCTGTTCCGGACCTTCTGGTTCATCGAGTCGCTTTGGACCCAGACCCTGGTCATTCACGTCATCCGCACGGCCAAGAAGCCGATGGTCGAGAGCATGGCCAGCCTGCCGCTCCGTCTGACCTCGCTGCTGATCATCCTCACCGGCCTGGTCATCCCGCTGACGCCTCTCGCCGGCCCGCTCGGTTTCATCCGCCCGCCGCTGACCTGGTACCCCGTGCTCATCGGCCTGGTCGCCTTGTACCTGGCGATAACCCAGGTCTTCAAGGAGTGGTTCATCAAGAAGTACGGCTATGATTGATGAAACCGCCGGCATCCGCCTATGTTCCGCCTGATCCGTTCGGCCCTGCGGTCGGCGGGCCGGGGAGTGGCCCATGATCCGGAGGTCCGCAAATTCGAAGAGCGGCACCGGCGGCTGGTCCAGTTCATCCGCCGGCGGCTCACGCCTGACGAACGGTTCGGCCTGTATCTGACGGTCGGCTTGGTCCTGGCCGCCTTTTTCGTCTACCTGTTCTTCGGCGTGGTCGAGGACCTGGTCGGCCAGCCCTCGCTGATCCAGTCCGACCTCAACATCATCAACCTCCTGCAGGTGCTGCGGAATCCGGGGTTCACGGCCGTGATGTTCTTCCTGACCTATCTCGGCCAATGGCAGGTTATCCTGGCCGGCGCGGTCTGCGTCGGCGTCGTCCTGGCGGCCCGCGGACGGCGGCATGACCTGGCGGTACTGGGCGTCACTCTCGTGGGCACCGAGGTCTTCGTCTGGCTGGTGCGGCGGGTGATCAACCGGCCCCGGCCGACGCTGGTCAATGCCTTGTCACCGGAAGAAGGTTCCAGTTTCCCGAGCGGCCACGCCCTGGTTGCCGTCGTCTTTTACGGCCTGGCCGCCTATTTCGTCATGCGCTACGTGCGCGGCCGCTGGCGCCGGGCCCTGGTCGCCTTCACCGGCGTCGTCCTGGTCCTGGCCATCGGTTTCTCGCGCATCTACCTCGGCGCTCACTGGCCGTCCGACGTCTTCGCCAGTTTCGCCGCCGGCGCCGCCTGGCTGACCCTGCTGATCACGACCCTGGAGATCAGGCGCAAGTTCTCCGACGCGCCGCGGCCCCGGCCCATCGTGACCGGCAAGCGCTACGCCTGGCTGGTCGGCGCCGCCGGCGCCGCCTGGGCGGCCTTCGCCGTCGTCTTTTTCCTGTCCCAGCCGCGCGTCTACGCGCCGTATCTGATCGAGGAACCGGTCCTGCAGGTGTCTGCCGCTGAAGTAGCCGGGCCGATCTTCGCCGGCCTGCCCCGCGACAGCGAGAGCATCACCGGTCTGGCCAAGGAACCGATCAATTTCGTCCTGGTCGGCACGCGCGCCGAGCTGGACGGGGCTTTCGCCGCCGCCGGCTGGCTGCCGAGCGACCGCATCAACGCCCGCAGCTTCTTCCGGATGCTCTTCGCCGCCGCGGCCAACCTCGATTATCCGCAGGGGCCGGGGATCCCGACCTTCTGGAACGGCCGCCCCAACGATTTCGCCTACGAGCAGGCCACCGTGCGCCGCACCATCCGGCAGCGCCATCACATCCACATCTGGAGCACGGACTTCGCCGTCGGCGACGACCGGCGGGTCTGGCTGGGCACGGCCCATTACGACCGCGGCATCAAGATCGCCACGACCATCCTCATCCCGACCCACTCGATCGATCCGGCCGTCGACAAGGAGCGGCAGAAGGTCCTGGCCGACCTGCAGGCGACCGGCCGCGTCGAGTCGGATTCGGAGATGCAGA
Source organism: Vicinamibacterales bacterium (assembly GCA_037916205.1). Classification (GTDB taxonomy): domain Bacteria; phylum Patescibacteriota; class Patescibacteriia; order SG8-24; family SG8-24; genus JBAIWZ01. The sequence goes on from JBAIXY010000035.1 coordinate 5,647, forward strand.
TGGTCGATCCGATGATGGGTACCAACGAGGCCGGCGACGCTTTCTTCACCGACGGCAAGGCGGCGGTCGTGTTTCTCAAGGGACAGCCCGTTCCGGCCTCGCCGTGACGCGGCGGAAGCGGTTGCGCGGCCGGCGACGGCCGTTTTTTGTTGTCTTTTGGCCCAGATCTGTTATTATGACAACGGCGGCGCGGGCCGCCTTAAAGGACGACAAGGTCTATTCTTAACCAGCGAACCGAGACGCTTATGACCCTCTTTTTCGTGGGGGTCATCGAGATGATCATCTCGGCTTCCTGGACCAAATCCGTCTCCAAAGCCAATGTCGCGTTGACGGGCGCGATAACCTCGGTCAACATCTTCATCTGGTATTACGTCATCAGGACGGTGGTCGAGAACCTGGACAACTGGTTCGCCATCATCCCGTATACCGCCGGCTGCGCCATCGGCGCGATGATCGGCGCCATCGACCAGGAGAAGGTGATGAAGAGGCTCCGCCGGATGTTCGCCGCCGCGAAGGCGGGGACGTCCACGGTCCGGAAGCCGGCGAAGGAGGCCGCGCTGGGCGCGGACCTGATCAACAATTAAACGATAGAGTATGTCCATCTCGGATGACCCTTTCGGTAAATGACAGCCCCGTGACCAGTGGTCGCGGGGCTGTTTTTTATCGGCGGGAGCGGGGTTGACCGCGGGCGGCGGAGCAGCTAGGATGCGGGCGTTCTTTCACCGCGCGAGCGAAAGGAGCCTGGCATGAAAGCCGATCACGGGACCGTGCGGGCCGCGAGGCCCGGCGGCAGCCGCTTGGGCAGAGACGTCGGTCTGACCCCTCTTAACCTGCTGTCAGCTTACCTGAAGGAGCCGACCGCGGCGGGCCTGGAGCGGATCATCGCCTATTACCGGCTCGCCGGCCAGCTGGCCTCCCGCTTCGACGAGCGTTCGGAGGAGGCCGCGATCGCCGGCTTCCGGGACGAGCTCGAAAGGCTGGCCGAGGGCGATCACGACCTCTGGGCGAGCCTGATCGCGGCGCTGATGCGCGCCGGACGCCGGCGCGAACTGCGCCGGATCATCGGACTGTCGCCCTGGGACGGCAAGACGCTGGCCCTCTTCGACGGCCGGGGCCGGGTGAGCGTCGAGGGCGACGCAGCCGCGTTCCTGTCGCGCGGCCGCCGTCCGGCCTGGCGCAAGCGCCGGGGCAAGGAAGTGTTCTATGTCTTCGATCCCGAATAGCGGCCGCCGGCCGCCCGTACTTCGACGGCCCCAGCGGCCGTTTTTTGTTTTTCGTGCCGCCGGCACCGAAAAACCCGGCCGATCGGCCGGGTTTATTGCTGTGTTTCCGGTTCACTGCACGAACGGGCCGGTGAACTCGATGCGGCAATCAGGGTGCAGCGTCGTCTTGCCGCCGATCGGGATGAGCAGCGGATTCTTGGTCACGCCGTGGCCGAAATTGGGCACGGTCAGGATGTGCAGCGGGTCGTTGCTCTTGATCCGGTCCTCGAGCACCTCGCTCAGCAGGTACTGGATGAAGTGCGGCGCCGACTCGGTGGTCAGTTCGTGGGCGCAGGCCTCGGGCAGGGGCTGGGCCGGGAAGCCCGGCACGGGCTGCTGGCCGAATATCTGGTCGAACTTCTTTTCGGCGCTGGCCAGGTCGCGGTCATCGAGGCGGCCGATGACGATGGCCCGGAGCTGCTTGAACAGCCGCCGCTGGTCGAGCGAGATGATGATGCGGTGGAAGTCCTCTGCGTCGAGGTCGACGTCCTCCATGAACAGGATGAACGGCTTCCAGGAGGCCGAGCCGTAGCGGCAGACGTCCAGCAAATCCCGGAAGGTCTCGAAATTGCCGCCGATGGCGATGCCCTCGACCGGCTTCTGCGGCGGCGGCGTAAGCCAGCGGCTGCAGGGCTCGTTGAAGGACAGCGACTGCGTCCGGCCCTCGATGACGTCGAAGAAAAGCTGGTGGTTCTCGTTGGCGAAAATGCCGCCGGCGTTGGCGTAGTGAAAGGTCAGCAGGTCGATCTCGAAATAGAGGTGGTTGATCAGGAAGGTCGTGTCGCTGAAGCCGTTGACCACCGGAGCCTGGGTCTTGATGGTCTTGAGGTCGTCCTCGCTCAGGTGCCGGACGATGTCCCCGCAGCCGGTGCCGCCGTAGACCGGCAGCAGCCAATCGGCGTTCTTGGAGGCGGCGCGGAACTGCTTGAGGCGCTCGCGTTCCGACCCGGCGAGGTAGCGGGGGTCCAGTTCGCGGCGCTCCACCTCGAAGACCTTGGTCTTGGGATAGGCCTTGCTCAGCCGCTTGACCGCGGATTCGAACGCGTGAAGATCGCCGCGGCCGACAGGCGACGACGTATGGACCAGATCGACCTGGCTTTCAGGGATGATCTTCTTGGGCAGCAGCATAATTCAGACTCGGCAGCTTTTCTCGGACATTTTGCCGCGGCGCCGCGGCTACCGTCACAGCTAATCATTATTTTTAGGCTCTGTCAAGCCAAATAATGTCGCTGACGGCCGTTGCCTGCGGCGCCGGACGCGGCCCGGCTTTCGTCCGGCCAAGTATAGCGGTTCGGGGCCGGATTGGCGAGGCTCGGCGGCCGAGCCGACCGTTGCCTAAATGCTTATTTATGCTATATTTCCGGCACGCCGCGGCGGAACGGCCGCGCCCCAGAATATGGAATTCACCATCCTCAAAAGATCCAAACGCAGCCGGGCCAGGCTCGGCGTGCTCAAGACGCCGCATGGCGAGGTCGAGACGCCGGCACTCGTGACCGTGGCCACCCAGGCCTCGGTCAAGACACTGACCAGCGGGGACGCCGAGCGCGCCGGCAGTCGGATGCTCATCGCCAACACCCTGCATCTCCACCTGAAGCCGGGTGAGAAGGTGATCAAGGCGGCCGGCGGCCTGCACGAGTTCATGAACTGGCGCCGGCCGATGATGACCGACTCCGGCGGCTACCAGGTCTTCAGTCTGGGCTTCGGCCGCGACCTGGGCACCGGCAAGATCCTCAAGCAGCGCGCTTCCGCGAGCATCACCACCGGCCAGCAGCCCAAGCTGCTCAGTATCAACGACGACGGCGTCGAGTTCACTTCGTATCTCGACGGCCGCCGGCTGTTCCTCGGTCCGAAAGAGTCCATCCGCATCCAGGAGGCGCTCGGCGCCGACATCATCTTCGCTTTCGACGAATGCACTTCGCCGGCCGCGGACCACGCCTACACTGCGCGGTCGCTCGAGCGTACCAACCGCTGGGCCGAGGCCTGCCTGAAGGCCAAGCGCTCGGACCAGGCGCTCTATGGCGTGGTCCAGGGCGGCAAGTTCGAGGATCTGCGGCGCGAGAGCGCCCGGTTCATCGGCGGGCTGCCGTTCGAGGGCTTCGGCATCGGCGGCGAGTTCGGCGACGACAAGACGGCCATGGCCCGGATGATCGGCTGGGTAGTGGACGAGCTGCCAGAGGACCAGCCGCGCCACCTTCTGGGCATCGGACACCCGGATGACATCGCCGCCATCGTCAAGGCCGGCGCTGATACTTTCGACTGCACCGTGCCTACGCACTACGCCCGGCACGGCGCCGCCTTCACCTCGGCCGGCCGCTTCGACCTGAACCAGAGCCGGTACCTCTCCGACCGCGGACCGATCGATCGGAAGTGTTCCTGTTTCGTCTGCGCCTCGGGCTACACTCGCCGCTACATCTGCCATCTGCTTCGGGCCAAGGAAGTGACCGCGCTTTCGCTCCTCACTTTTCACAACCTGCATTACTTCAACGCGCTCGTTGACGAGGTGCGCGGCCGTCTCAAGCGCGGCCTGCTCTGACGCCCATGTCCGGCCTCGACCGAGTTCTCGCGCGCTACGATTACGAATTTCCGCCGGCGGCCGTGGCCAACCGGCCGGCTTCGCCGCGCGATAGCGCGCGCCTACTCGTCCACGAACGCTCGACCGGCCGGACCAAATTCGCCCGTTTCCGCGACCTGCCCAAGTTCCTGCCGCCGGGAGCGGTGCTGGTGCTGAACCAGACCAAGGTCCTGCCGGCCCGCCTCGAGATGCGCAAGGCCACGGGCGGCAAGGTCCGGCTTTTGTACGTCGCCGCGTCGTCCGGGCTCTGGAAAGTGATGGCCGATCGTCGCCTGGCCGTCGGTTCTACCCTGGCCGCCGGCCGGAACAAGTTCGCGGTGGCCCGGCACGAGGACAAATATTACTTTCTCCGTCCGCCGTTCCCGATCGCCCGGACCGCCGCCTTCCTGGAAAAGCACGGCGAAGCCCCGCTGCCTCCGTATATTAAGAACTCGCCGCTCAGCCGCAGCGAACTGAAGCGGCGCTACCAGACCGTCTTCGCCAAACGGCGCGGTTCGGTGGCCGCGCCGACTGCGTCACTGCATTTCACCAAGCGGCTGCTGCGCCGCCTGCGCGCCGCGGGTTTCGATATCAGGTACGTCACGCTGCACGTCAACCTGGGAACGTTCGCGCCGCTCACCCCAGCCAACCTGAAAGAGGGGAGGCTGCACGAGGAGACCTACGAGATCGATCCGGCCACGGCCCGGGCACTGAACACGGCCAGGGCCGAGGGACGCCCGATCGTCGCCGTCGGAACCACGGTGGTGCGCACGCTGGAGTCGGCCGCCGCCGGCGGGCGGCTGCGAAAGCTCAGTGGGCGGACCGACATCTTCATCAGGGAAGGCTATAAATTCCGGTTCGTTGACAGTCTGATCACCAATTTCCACGTGCCGCGTTCCAGCCTGCTCATGCTGGTCTCGGCTTTCGCCGGCCGGGAGCTGGTCCTGCGGCTTTATCGCGAGGCGATCCGGCGGGGCTTCAGGTTGTTCTCTTTCGGCGACAGCATGTTCATAAGTTGACCCTGCCGGTTGCGGAAAATCGCTTTATTTAGCCGAATTACGGCAGAATTTCGCCTTTACCCTCGGAACTTTCTTGCGGCGCCTTTTCGTGGTATACTTTGGTCGAGATGAGGGCCAATAAATTATCCACAGGCCCCTCGGCGCTACGTTATGCGGGTTCTCATGTTCGGTTGGGAATTCCCTCCGCATAATGCCGGCGGCCTAGGCGTGGCTTGCAAAGGTATCGTCCAAGGGCTCACGGAGGCTGGAGTTGACGTAACCTTTGTTTTGCCGCAGCGCATGGACGTCGGCGGAGTGCTGAAGCGTGTCCGGTTCGCTGATCCGGATGCGCCAGCTTCGGTCTCCGTCGAGATGCTCTACAACCCGTACCTGACCTCGAAGCGCTACCGCGCCTCGCTGAGGTTCGCCCGGGGCAGCCACCACGGCATGAGTCTTTTCGGCCGCGTGCTTTGGTATGCCAAGCAGGCCGGCCGCATCGCCGCCAGGGAACCGCACGACGTCATCCATGCCCACGACTGGCTGACCTTCCTCGCCGGCATCGAGGCCAAGAAGGCCAGCGGCAAGCCGCTCGTGCTGCACGTCCACGCCACCGAGTTCGACCGCACCGGCCAGGGCCTGCCCAACCAGGACGTCTACGAGATCGAGAAGCTGGGCATGGAAACGGCCGACCGGATCGTGGCCGTCAGCGAGTTCACCAAGCGCATCATCGTCGACCGCTATGGCATACCGGCCGACAAGATCTCCGTGGTCCACAACGTCCTCGAGGAGCTGGAGCCGCCCTCGGCCGGACCGCAGCACGTGCGCGACCTCAAGGCCGCGGGCAAGAAGATCGTCTTGTTCCTCGGTCGGCTGACCATCCAGAAGGGCCCCGACTACTACCTGCGCGCCGCCAAGAAGGTCCTGGAATACCGGCCGGAGGCCCATTTCGTCATCGCCGGCTCCGGCGACATGGAGGACCAGATGAAGCGCCTGGCCCACGATCTCGGCATCGCCGACCACGTCTCTTTCCTCGGCTTCGTCCGCGGCGCCGACCTCACCGCCCTCTACGCGCTGGCCGACGCCTTCGTCATGCCCTCGGTCTCCGAGCCTTTCGGCCTGACCTGCCTCGAGGCCCAGTCCCAGGGACTGCCGTCGGTCATTTCCCGCCAGTCGGGAGTGAGCGAGGTGGCCCGGCACTGCTTCAAGATCGATTTCTGGGACGTGGACGACATGGCCTCGAAGCTATTGAGCATACTGGAATATCCGGCGATAAAAGAGGTAATGTCGGCAGAGGCCAGCCGCGAGTCCAGGCGCTTCGGCTGGGTCGACGCCGGCCGCCGCCTGCGCCGCGTCTATGACGAGGTGACCTCGCCGCCTCACGGGTGATATGCCAGCCGTCTGCATCTACTTCCAGGTCCACCAGCCGTTCAGGGTCAAGAAGTACCCTTATTTCGGCATCGGCCGCGACCACGAGTATTTCAGCGACGAGTCGGCGACTTCTTTGAACAACCGCCACATCATCGAACGGGTCAGCCGCAAGTGCTACTTGCCGGCCAACCGGCTGATGCTCGAGCTGCTCGAGCGGCATCCCGAGTTCCGCCTGGCCTATTCGTTCTCCGGCGTCCTGCTGGAGCAGCTGGAGATCTTCGCGCCCGACGTCCTGGATTCCTTCCGCGACCTGGTCAAGACCGGCCGGGTCGAAGTGCTGAGCGAGACCTTCCACCACTCGCTGGCTTTCCTGTATTCGCGCGAGGAGTTCCGCCGCCAGGTCGCCCTGCACCTGTCCAAGGTCCACCGCCTGTTCGGCGTCTACCCCAAGGTCTTCCGCAACACCGAGCTGATCTTCTCCAACCAGGTCGCCGCCGAGGTCGAGGACATGGG
>JBAIXY010000036.1:0-18836 GCA_037916205.1 Vicinamibacterales bacterium
CGGGGCGGCGAATACCAGGATCGGGCACAAAAGAGCGATGGCAATGAGCATGATGCGGTTCATCTGACCCTCCTTTTTCGGCCGGTGAACTCTCCCGCCGGCGTTCGACGGTGCCGTGATGATGCGCCCGGCGGTCCTGTTTGTAAAGACCGGCCGGTCCATAAAAACCTTCTAATAATAAAATACCCGCGGCAAGACCGCGGAGAAGCATATATCCGGCATTGCAGCCTGGTCCGCACCCTGGCGGGCCATGCCCTTGAACCGGATCGTCCGCACGACGGCGGACAAGACATTGAAACGACGACTATCCACGCTTTCGCGTCCGCGGCAGCCAACGACGTTTTGTCGTATCGTCAGCCCCTGTGGCGGGCGTTCCGCGAGGCCCCATTATTTGTTAAGGGCCCGAAGGAGGTCATCGCCTTCAATTGTGAAAGAGCGCCGCGCTTTTGGCGACCAACTGACTATACCTTAAGGCGCGGATAAGGTCAACGGGGTGTGGATATTCGCCCCGTCGAAACCGCCAGGGCCCTTCTATTAAAAGAAAAAAGGCGGTCCCGGTGAATGGGGCCGCCTTGACGTGAGTGAAAGGACTTCGACCGGGGTTCAGCAGCCGGCGGGGCTGTCGCCGCCGCTGCCGCTGTTGCCGGTACCCTTCTTGGCGGCGCGCATCTTGGCGATGAGCTGCTTGGCCTTGGCGGCCTGCACGCTCTCCTCGACGCTGTCGCCCATGGTGCCGAGCGTGGCCTGGAACTTGGCGTCGGCCGCGACCGAGCGGTCCTTGAGGCGCTGCTCGATGTTGTCGATCGAGACCTCGCCCGCGGCGCCGGCGGCGCCCGCCGCGTTCTTGATCGCGGCGGTGGCCTGCTCCTTGGCCTTGGTCGTCCGCTCGAGGTCCTCGAGCCGGCGGACGTTGCGGACCATCTCGGCGTGCTTGGCCGCGATCTTGTTCGCGGCCTGGGCCAGCGCCTCGGCGGTCTGCTTGGCGGTGACCAGGTCGGCCTGCTTGGTCTCGAGGCTCTCCTGGTTGGCGACCACGCGCTCCATCAGCTTCTGGGCGTCGCCGTCGTTCGACGGGTCGTCGTCGTCCAGGAGCAGCTGGGCGTGCTCGGTGTCCGTGTCGATCTTCATCTGCGTCGCCTTGATGTCGCCCTCGATCTGGCCGACGCGGCCCTTGGCCACGGCGGCGTCATCCACGATCTTCTCCTTCGCGGACTCGAGATCGCGGATGTGCTGCTTGCAGGCCGCGACCGAGTTGAGGTCGATGGCCGCGTCGAGCAGCTCGTGGAGGTTGCCGAGGGTGAGGGTGCGCAGCTTCGAGAGGATGCCTGCCATGGTGATTCTCCTTCTTTCGTTGGTTGGGGTTTTCTGCCAGTGCTGATTGTTGCGAAGAAGAAACGGACCTCTCCGGCGGACCGATCCGCCGGAGGGGTCGTACGTAGGGGTGATCGGCTACCAGCCGCCGGAGCTGCCTCCGCCTCCGGAGGATCCGCCCCAGCTGCCGCTGCTGCCGCCCGAGCTGCCGGAAGAACCCCAGCCGCCCGAGCTGCCGCCGCCGATGGAACCGCCGAACCCGCCGGAGGATCCGCCTCCGCCGAACCCGCCGAAGCCGCTCGACGAGGAGTGGCTGGACGACGAGCTGGCGGTGATCGCGGCCAGGGCCCGGCGTCGGGCCGCGGCGCGCTCATCTTCGGCGTCGGACACGTCGGACCTGGCCTTGCTGAGCGCCGAGTCGGCCTTCTTGTCGGCCTCCTCCGCCAGCGAGATCCTGGTCTGCAGGACCTGGCTGGCCTCGGCCTGCTGAAGCAGGCGCTTGGCGTCGCGCAGCTTGTCCTCGGCCGTGCGGCCGACGTCGGACGAGTGGTCCTCGATATACTCCTTGGCCCGGGACACGGCGGACTTGGCGTTGCGGAGCGAGCTCACGGCCCTCTGCCGCAGGCGCTCCATCGCCTCGTGCTCGCCCTGGCACCGTTCCAGGATCTTGTCCGCGGTCGCGTTCGCCTGCTGGGCCAGCCTGACCACCCTGAGGTAGTCCGGCTTGTCCTTGGCGAGCTCGGCCACGGCTTCCTCGAGGAGATCGCGGTCGCGGGCGATGTCGCCCTTGACCGCGTCGTCGATGTCGTCGTCGAACTGGTGCTCGTAGGCCGCGGCCTTCTCGATGTCGGACCGCGCCGACTCGATCTCCGCCGGGGCGTCGCGCTTGGCCGCCTCGAGGTTGCCCTTGAGCGCGGTGATCGAGCGCATGAACGACTCGGCTTCGTCGAGCGCGGCGTTGGCGGCGGCGAGGATCTCGTCGCCGCGCTGCCAGTCCTGGCGGTCCATGGACGCGGACTTGGCCGCTTCCCCGACCGCTTCGCCGGCGTAGGCCAGCCGCTTCTCGGCTTCGGTGCCGTTGCCGCGGATGGTCTCCCAGCAGGACTCGGCATAGGCCGAGCTGATCTCGCCGAAGAGCGTCCGGCCGGTCTCGATGGCGCCGCCGACCGCCGGCAGGCGGCCCTTGAGGGCCGTCACGCCGCCGTCGATCGCGGACTTGCGTCCGGGCAGGCCGCTGGCCTGCGCCGCGGCCTCCTTGGCCTTCTTGACGCCGGCGCCGCAGGCGGTCTTGACCGCCCCGAAGCGCTTGGCGCCGAGGGCCGCGTTGGCCTCATCGAGCGACTTCAGCGCCTCGGCCAGGACGGCCTCGACCGCTTCGGTCTTGAAGCCCTTCTCCTGGACCGCGGCGACGGCGGAAGCCGCCTCCTCGGTATCCTTGGTCAGGGCCTCGATGGCCGGCTTGGCCGCGTCGATCTGCTTCTGCAGGTCGGCGAGCTGGCGCTCGATCCGCTCGCGGCCCTCGCGGACCTTGTCGAGCTTGTCGAGCACCTCGCGGAAGGACTCTTCCATCGCGGCGTATTCTTCCTCGGACAGTCCGGTGCGGTCGGGGTTGTTGGCCGACTGCTGGAGATCGCCGTACTGGGCCGTGGCGCGGCCCGCCTCGCCCTTGACCGCGGCGAAGGCGTCCTTGAGCGGCGCGGCGTCCTCGTCGGACACCGACTTCGCCGCCTTGGCCAGCCTCGCTTCGAGCAGGGAGAGGGGATCGTCGAGCTCGCTGATGCGGGTCGCGCACGCCGTCCGGGCCGCCTGCGCTTTCTGCTGCGCGGCGCGGCGCCGCGCGCGGGAGCGGCTGTACAGGACGATGCCGACGACCACGGCCGCCAGGGCCAGGAGCCCCAGGCCGTATTTCAGCACCGTCCAGAGGCCGGTGAGGTCCGTCGGCTGCGACGGCGCCTCGGCGTGGACGACGATCGGCTGGGCCGGCGCCGGCGAATTGACCGGCGGCGCTTCGGCCGCGGCGATGTAGCCGCGCGCGGCGTCGAGGCCGGCGGCGATGCCGCCGCCGAAGTCGCCGTCGCGGAAGCGCGGGTTCATGCGCTCGGCGCGGATCGAGTTCGTCCTCGTTCCGCCCAGGGCCGTATCGTACTGGCCGCCGTAGAAGAGGCCGGCCTGACGGTCCATGGAGACGACGGCGACGATCAGGTTGTTCTTCCTGCCGCCGTCGGCCGCCTGCCATGAGGCGCAGCGCGACTGCATCTGCGCCACGTACTGGTCGAGGTTGCCGTAGGCGCGCGAGTCGGGTATCACCCGGACGCGCACGTCGGCGCCGGCGTTCACGAGCCGGCTGCCGGCGGCTTCGGCCTTGGCGATGCCGCCGGAGCCGAGCCTGCCGGTCTCATCCACGACCATCTGGTCGCAGTTCTGCGCCCAGACCGGCCGGGACAGGCCGATCGCCAGTACCGCTGCCACAGGGATCCAGATCTTCCGATGCATGTTCTGCCTCCTTCGGCTGTTGCGGGTTGCGGGGTAATTCACCCCAAAAAAGCCTGTTTTAACGAACAAACCTGCCTTAAGATTTTCATAAGACAGGGCCGGTCATTTAAGCCGAAAATACCGCCAGTGTCAATAGTCCGCATACGGCGTCGGCGGCCGAAGAATGTCGTCTTTTACATAAGAAAAACCCCGGACGCGGACGTCCGGGGCGTGACGGGAGAGGCGATCGCGGCTGCTGCCCGCTCAACCGGCGTTGAGCTGGCGGCTGTCCGGATCACTTCCCAGCGGTCTCGCCGGTCTTCTTGTTCCGGCGGAACAGCTTGTTGAGGAGGTCCCTGATGGACGAGTCACCGTTCATCTGGGCGAGCTTCTTGGCGACGAGCTTGTGGATCTCCTTGGCCGGGCGGCCGAGGAAGATCTCCAGCGCCTCGTCGAGATGCTCGACGGCGTAGACCTGGTACAGGCCCTGGTTCTGGGCCTCGACGACCTCTTCCTTGAGCATCAGGTCCTCGAGGTTGCGCCGGGGCAGGACCACGCCGTGGCCGGGACCGAGCAGGCCGCGGCGCTTGAGAGCGCCGAAGTGCCCCTCGATCTTCTCGTTGGCGCCGCCGATCGGCTGGGCCTCGCCCCACTGGTTCATCGAACCGGTGATGGCCAGGCTTTGGTCGACGGGCAGATCGGTGATGGCCGAGATCAAAGCGATGGTCTCGGCCAGCGTGGCGCTGTCGCCGTCGATGCCGCCGTAGCACTGCTCGAAGCTGATCTGGACCGCGAGCCCCAGCGGCTTCTTCCGGCCGTACTGGCCGGCGATGTAGCCGCGGATGGTCGCGGTGGCGGTGTTGGTCGACGGGCCGCTGATCTCGGCTTCGCGCTGGACAAGGACGACTTTCTCCTCGCCGGCGTAGGCCCGGGCGGTGATCCGCTTCGGGCTGCCGAAGGCGACCTCCGGGGTGATCTGGCCGTAGACCAGACCGTTGATCTGGCCGACCTTCTTGCCCTCGAGGTCGAGCAGCATGATGCCGCGGTCGATGCGTTCCTGGTAGCGGCGGACGTAGAGCGCCTGCCGGTCGTACCGGGCGTCGATCGCCTGGCGGACGTGCTCGGGGCCGACGACGGCCGCTTCGGCCTTGCCGGCCCAGCAGGCCGCCTCGGTGACGAGGTCCTTCAGGACCCCGAACTCGGCCGAAGCCTTGCGCTGGTCGCCGGCGCGGCGCGAGCCGTATTCGACGAGCTTGGCGACGGCTTCCGGAGCGAACTCCGGCAGCTTGGACTCGGCGCGGCAGATCTCGACGAAGGCGGCGTAGGCCGCCGGAGCCTCCTCGATCTTCAGCTCATCGTCGAACTCGGCGATGATCCGGAAGAGGTTGTCGAACTCCGGCTCGACGTAGCGCAGCATGTACGCCATGTACTGGTCGCAGATGACCACGACCTTGACGTCGATCGAGACCTCCTGCGGGCGGTAGTCGACGCCGCCTTCGGCGTCGACGAACTTGCCCTTGCTCTCGATGGCCAGCTTGCGGGTGCGGATGGTCTTCAGCAGCTTGTAGAAGGCCAGGCCGCCGCCCCAGCGGAGCAGGTCGGCCATGTCGAACACCAGGTAGCCGCCGTTGGCGCGCAGCATGTCGCCGCCGTCGATCATGGTGTGATCCACCTTGATCGCGCCGTCGGCGCTGACGATCTGGTAGTTCACCCGGCCGAACAGCTGCGAGTAGCTGGGCGCGGTCGCGTGGACCACCGGCGGGTTCTTGGCCCCGCCGTTGTCGACGAGCAGGTTGGCCGTGCAGAGGCGGTTGAGCACCTCGGTCGGGTCGTCCTTCTCGTCGGAGTCGTCGGAACCGCCGCCGTGATCGCAGCCGCCGCATTCCTCGCAGCCGCCGGACCCGCCCTCTTCCTTCTCCCGGAGGGCGAAGACGATGGCGAGCTCGCGGATGCCGGCCAGGTAGCGGCCGAAGGCCTCGTCGCCGGCGACGATCTTCTTCAGGGTGTCGATGTGCAGGTCGACCTCGCTGCAGGCCAGCTTGGCGTCGGCCTCGGCCGCTCCGCCCATGATCGTCCCGAAGAGCGTCTTGATCTTCTCTTCGGTCTCGAGCAGGACGGCCTTGGCCTTGTCGTGCATCTCGCCCTCGAGCTTGTTCTTGACGTCGTCCGGAAGAGCGTTGAACTCTTCCTCGGACATCGGCTCGCCGGGCTTGGACATCGACAGCGGCACCAGGAAGACGGACGTGTCGTTCTCGCCGATGGCGAAGCCGTAGGCGCCGATCTTCTTGGCGCACTTGCTCCGCAGCTTGGTGGTCATGTCGCGCAGCTTGGCCTGCCGTTCGAGACGGGCCTTGGCGACCTTGAGCGGGATGAGCTTCGTCGCGTACTTGGCGAAGACCTCGAGCGCCAGCTTGACCAGCTGACCCTTGCCGCCCGGCACGAAGATGATGGCCGGGCGCCGCGGGGTGGCGAAGTCATGCAGGCAGATCGCGTCGGGCGGCGCTTTCTCGACGCCGGCGGCGCACTGGCGGACGTGCTTGAGCGTCTTGGCCGTGCGGCCGGTGTTGGCCGAGCCGACCACCACGATGTTGTAGTGGCTCATGGCGTAGTTGCCGGCGGACATCTTCAGACCAAGGTCGATCGATGCCATCGCCGACTCTTGGCCGATCACTTCCGCCGCGTCCGCGGCGGGAGCCGCTTGGACGGGTTCGCAGATACGACGAAGCTGCGCGGCAGGGACGGCGAGCCGTTTGCGCGTATCGGTGGACATCTCAGACCTCCTCGGGTTGGAAAAGAACTTCAAGCTCATCTAATCATCGGCCCGCCCTACTGTCAAAAGGCCGGCGGGTATGCCTCGGCCGGCACGGCGGCGTTCGGAAAAGGGCGCGCCATTGACGTAAAAACCGCCGTCTGCTATATTGCGGCGCTCGGGAATCCCTTCCCGGGTCCGGGCCGCGGTCCGCGGCCGAGTTCCTTGAGAAAGGAGAAACAGATGGGACAGAACTGGAACGACTACGATCGGGCGGCCGCGAAAGGCCCCCTGTCCTTGGCCGCCAAGGTCATCATCGGCCTGACGCTGGTCACGGCGCTCGTCGCCGGCATCGGCTACGTCTGCGGCTGGTTCGGAGAGGCGGCCAAGGTCGCCCAGGACGAGTTCGGCCCGCAGGCCATGCTCAAGAAGTACGAGTGGTTCAAGGACGCGGCGGCGCAGCTGGACAAGAAGCGCGCCGACATCGCCGTCTACGAGTCCAGGATCAAGGCCATGGAGGCATCCTACCAGGGTGCCGCCCGCCAGAACTGGGCCCGCGAGGACCGCGAGCAGTACAACGTCTGGCAGTCCGAGATCGCCGGCGTCAAGGCCAGCTACAACGCCTTGGCCGCCGAGTACAACGCGGCCATGGCCAAGTTCAACTGGCGGTTCGCCAACAAGGACGACCTGCCTCCCGGCGCGACCGAGCCGCTGCCCCGCGAGTTCAAGCCGTACGTGACGCAGTAGCGAAAGGAGAACGGACATGAAACGCAAGAACTGGCTGCTTTACGGCGCCGCCGTCCTGGCCATCGCCTGCCTCGTCGTTCCGCTCGCCGCCTGCGACCCGCCGCCGGCCGCCTCGTCGTCCGGCATCAACAAGACGACGGTGCAGGTGCACAGCGGCTCCGACGGCCTGACCACCGAGCAGCGGAACATCCGCGACCGGCTGGTCGAGGACAGCAAGCCGGGCGCCATCAAGCACCTCTACGTCATCTCGGCCTACAGCGGCCAGGTGCTGATTTACTCGACGGTCAGGGGCAAGGTGACGTCCGGCGGCAAACGCCTGACGCCGACCACCGTCAGCGGCATCTGGAACAGCAGCGGCGGCAACGGCTTCGGGGTCCAGATCGGCGGCGTCACCGCCGTGACCCAGGAGGTCCTCCAGGACGACGGCACCTACGGCAGTTCGGCCGAGTACCTGTACTGGTGGGACACCAAGGGCGTCTATCACCAGCACTACGTCCAGGGCGGCCAGATCGTTCATGTTTCCAGCGAGCCGTTGGCCATCAAGAGCGTGGTCATCAACATGGAGATCTCGGCCAAGCCCGGACAGCCGGCGGCCGAGGACCCGCTGCCTCATCCGGACCCCGCCGGAAAGTGACCGCGCGCTACGCCCGCGGCCGCTTCCCGTCAGGCTTCTTCGCTCCGGCAGGCGCCACCAGCGCCTGCTTTTTTTGTTCGGCGGCATTCATCAGCCGCCGATAATGCGATATAATGGAATGGCGCGAACGGCTAAATCGCGCGCAAGGACCCATCATATGGCGTATGACGTTCTGCCGTCGAAAGCGGCGATCGACCGGGCGCTCGAAGGCCTGAAGGCCCGCGGCGTCGGAGTGCGGCTGGTCGCGGACCGCAAAGCGGCGCTCGAGGAGCTTAAGAAAATGATCCCGGCAGGGGATGGCGTGATGACCGCCGGCTCGACCACGCTCGAGCAGATCGGCTTCACCGACATTCTCAAAACGGGCCAGCACCCCTGGCACAACCTCAAGGACGCGATCCTGGCCGAGAAAGACCCGGTCAAACAGGGTCAGTTGCGCAGGACGAGCTGCATGGCGGACCACTTCATCGGCAGCGTCCACGCGCTGACCGAGGACGGACGGACGATCACCGCTTCCTACAGCGGCAGCCAGATCCCGGCCTACTCTTTCCTCAGCAACCACGCGATCTGGGTCGTGGGCGCGCAGAAGATCGTGCCGGACCTGGAGGAGGGGATGAAGCGCGTGCGCGAATACTGCCTGCCGCTCGAGGACAAGCGGGTGAAGAGCACCGGTGGCGCCGGCAGCGACATCGGCTGGCTGCTGGTCTTCGAACGACAGCACCTGCCGTTCCGCAAGATCGACCTGATCCTGGTCAACGAAGTGCTGGGATTCTGACCGGCTTTCATCGATAAATTTCGGGCCGCGCGCTTCCGGCGCCGCGGCCCTCGCGTATAACCATGGACCTCTTCGGGGAAAAGGACGGACGTTCGGTCACGCTGCACTGTTTTTCGCCGCTGGCCACGACCATCACCTTCATCATCGAACTGACCTTCGCCGCCTATACGCTGCTCCTGTACCGGCGCAGCCGCGTCGGCCAGGTCTCAGTGCTGATGCTGGCGTTCCTGGGTTCCTTCCAGCTGGCCGAGTCGGTCATCTGCGGCGGCAGCAATTACCGCGGCTGGACGCAATTCGCCTTCTTCAGCATCACCCTTCTGCCGCCGCTGGGCCTGCATCTCGTTACCCTGGTGACCAGGAAGAACGCCTCGCTTTACGCCAGTTACGCCCTGGCCGCCGTGGCCGAGGGTTTCATATTATTCCGGCCGTCGATCTTCGAGCGGACCTTCTGCGCCGGCAGGTTCGTCGCCTTCGACGCCAGCGCCGCCTTCGAATACGTTTACGCCGTCTACTACCTCGGCTTCCTGGCCATCGGCGTCGGCCTGCTGATCCGGGCGCTGTGGAAGCGGTACGGCGACCGGGAGATGACCGCCTGGCTGCTGGCCGCCTACGCCTCGTTCATCGCGCCGACGCTGTTCCTCTACGCGTTCTTCACGACCACCCGGGCGGGCTTTTCGTCGATCATGTGCGGTTTCGCCATCATTTTCGCTTTCGTCCTGGCTCTGAAGATACTGCCGCTTGAGGCGCGGCGGCTGAAGCTGGCCCGCAAAGGCTAGTCCAGGACCGGCCGCCGGCCGGTCCTTTGTTTTCCACAGGCGGCCCTTGACAGCCGGCCCGCGATGTAATATATTTTTAACGTAATATATTTTTTACATTACGGACAAACCTATGTTTGGCAGACCGCAATGGTTCAAACGTCGGAAGTACGGCGGTTGGGGGCTTTGGCCCGCGACCTGGCAGGGCTGGGTCTACGTCGCTGCCCTGACCTTACCCATCATCCTGATCCAGGGCGTTCCGGGCTGGAGCCAGCAGACGCGTTTCGCCGCTCTGATGGTCTGGGCCGCGGCCATCATCGTGGACGTCGTCCACATCATGTCCAAGCTGCCGCTGGACGAGCGGGAACGTGCCCATGAAGCTGTGGCCGAGCGCAACGCCCTCTGGGCCGTCCTCCTGGCGCTTTGCGTCGGCGTGGCCTACCAGGCCGGCACGAGCATGGCCCAAAGCGGCGCGGTCTACATCGACCCGGTCATTCTGGCCGCGATCGGCGCCGGGCTGGCGGCCAAGGCCGCGAGCAATATTTACCTTGACCGCCGCGACTGATGCGCACCGCCATCACCAAATTCCGCAAAGAGCTGGGAATGACCCAGGAGGACCTGGCCCGGACCGTCGGCGTCACGCGCCAGACTATCATCTCGCTGGAGCAGGGCAGGTATAATCCGTCGCTTCAGCTGGCCCATCGCCTGGCCAAGGCGCTCAAGGCCGGGAGCATCGAGGAAGTGTTCACCGACCTTTGACGCGCCCCGCGTCCGTTCTGGGCCGCCGCGCCGATGCGCTTTCTGCTATACTTGACGCGTCTCAGTCATCGGGCCCGGCACGGTCCGGCCCGCTCGGTTCAGGCTCGGCCGCGTCGACCGCGCCGTGCCGGATAATATTCGCGAAGCTGTATGTCCTTACCCGATCTCAAGCCAGGAGAGGGCGCGGTCATCGAAACCGGCGGTAAGAAGCTGGCGGTATATAACGACAAAGGCAAGCTGCGCGCCGCCTCGGCCAAGTGCACCCATAAGGGCTGCGCCGTGGTCTGGAACAAGGCGGACGGAACTTTCGATTGTCCGTGCCACGGTTCGAAATTCGGCAGCGACTTCTCGGTCAAGCATGGCCCTGCCGTCAAGCCGCTCGAGCCAGCCGATCTCGAGTGACAGCCACGCGTCCGGAAGCGCCGGTCGATCGACCGGCGTTTTTTCGATCGGACAGGCCCGCGTTCGGCCTGGCCGCCTTTTGACTTTGGCGCCGAAAACACGTAAGAAAATGGCGTTCGCCCGACTGGCGGGAAATGCACCTTGAAAAGGAGTCCCCAATGTCCGACCCGACCGGATCACCGTTCCGGATCAGCCGCTGGATCTTCGCCGGCCTGATCGCCGTTCTGGTCCTGGCCGCCGCCTTGCTCAACCGCAGCCGCTCGGACGACGGCCGTTTTGCCCGCGAGCTGCTCGCATCCTACGAGGCCGCTTCGGCCGAACCGCCGTCGCCGCTCAGCGAACTGGAGCGGGACGAGGCCTCAGCCGGCGGCGTCCGGGTGCCGGTGCTCATGTACCACAGCGTCGCGCCCTACTATGGAGGCATGACGCCGATGCAGCGGCGGCTCTGCGTCGAGCCGGAGGTCTTCGAGAGCCAGCTCCGCTGGCTCCGGGACAGCGGCTTTACCGTCATCGCCATGTCGGCGCTCGTCGCCGCCCTGCGCGACGGGGCCGCCCTGCCGGCCAAGCCGGTGGTGATCACTTTCGACGATGGCTGGGACAACCAGCACCGCTACGCCCTGCCGCTGCTCGAGAAGTATGGCGCCACGGCGACCTTCTACGTCACGACCGAGTACCTGGGCCACCGCCATTTCCTGACCTGGCAGCAGGTCAGGGAGATGGCGGTCCGCGGCATGACCATCGGTTCCCACACGCGGACACATCCCTTCCTGACCCGGCTTTCGGCCGAAGCGCTCCGCCGCGAACTCGATGGCAGCCGGGCCGCGCTGGACGCGGAACTGGGCAAGCCGACGCGCGACTTCGCCTACCCCTACGGCAACTATGACCGGCGGGTCACGGCGGCGGTCCGCGACGCCGGCTTCCTGTCCGCCCGGACCACAAGGTCCGGCCAGGTCCAGACCAGGGAAGGACTCCTGACCCTGAAGTGCGTCGAAGCCCGCAACAGCCTGCGGGACCTGTCCGACGCGCTGATCAGGTGACCTCTCGACCGTCCCCGCAAGGACGGTCTTTATTTTTGGTCGGCCGGTCCTGCCCGGCCGGGCCGCGCCGACTTGAAATCGCGCCTCTGAAACGGCATACTATCCGTGGTCAATACCGGAACATGCCGACCGAGAAGACCGACGCCCAATTGATCAGCGAGTACCGGGAAGGCGATGAGCGCGCCTTCCGGCTTTTGGTCGAACGCTACCTGAAGCCCGTTTATAATTTCTGCCTGCGCTTCGCCGCCGATCCGGCCGACGCCGAGGATATCGCCCAAGAAACGTTCGTCAAGGTCTGGAAGAAGTTCGGCAGCTACCGCGGCCAGTACAGCTTCCGGTCCTGGGTCTTCAGCATCGCCAAGAACACGGCCATCGATTGGCTGCGCAAGAAGCGCCCCGAGGCTTTTTCCAGGTTCGAGGACGCCGAGGGAAGGAACCCGCTGATCGAGTCGCTCGCCGCGCCTGGCCCGCTGCCCGACGAGGCGGCGGCCGCGGCCGACGAAGCCCGGCGCATGGCGGGCGCGGTCAGCCGGCTGTCCGCCGATCACCGGGCCGTGTTGTCGCTCCGGCACGACGGCGGCTGCACATTCGAGGAGATCGGCCGGGTTCAATCCAAGCCTCTGAACACGGTCAAGAGCCAGTATCGCCGCGCCGTCCGGGCGCTGCGCCGGCTGCTGGGGGAGGAACCGGCCGGCGTCGGCGCCGGCGCCGAGACGGGAGAGGAATGAGAGGCGCACCAAAAAGCGCCTCTTATACGTATAAGGCAATATGAGCCCAGATGCGGAAAAATACATCGACAGCCTGATATCCGGACTTGATCAGGTCGAACCCCCGGCACGGCTTCTCGACACGGTCCTGGTCAGGATCGAGGGCGAGCGGCGCCGTTCGGCGCGCCGGCGCCTGGTCCTGTCCGCCTGCCTGGGACTGGCTTCCCTGAGCGCGCTGTTCCCGGCCGTGAGTTATCTGGTCAGGGACCTGGCCGGCTCGGTCTTCGGCCGTTACCTGGCCCTGCTGGTGTCGGACGGCAGCTATCTTGTTTCCTTCTGGTCCGAATATCTGATGTCGCTGGCCGAGTCCCTGCCGCTCACGAGCCTGGCCGGCGTACTGGCCGCCGTCCTGACGCTCCTGGCCTCTCTCAAACTGTCCGCTAAATATCTTTCGCAACTGCAGACCGGCATCGCGCCAGCCTGACGCCATCTATGGACCTGAAAGGGTTTCTGCAATCGAAGAATTTCACCAGGCTGCTCTGGGGCCTGGGCATCGTCGTCGCCGTCATCGCGATCTTCCAGGCCGGCGCCCTCGTCGGCTACCGGAAAGCGGCTTTTTCTTACCGCTGGGGCGACAATTATTACCGGGCTTTCGGCGAGCGCCGCGAAGGCCTCGTTCCCGGTCCGCGGCCCGGCGAATTCCCCGACGCCCACGGCGCCGCGGGGAGGATCGTCAAGATCGACCTGCCGACCTTCGTCATGGAGGGCGATGACCGGATCGAACGCGTCGTCGCCGTGGGCGGCGACACCGTCATCCGCCGCTTCCGCGACACCGTCGCGCCCGGCGATCTTCGTCCGGACGACCTCGTCGTCGTCATCGGGTCGCCCGATGATCAGTCGCGCATCCAAGCCAAGCTGATCCGCATTTTGCCGCCGCCGGAATTCGACCGCCGCCGGCTCTAGACCATAACGCCTATGATCAAATTCCTGCTGCGTCACAAGTTCGCCGTCATTTTCCTGGTCATCGTCGCCGCGGGCGGCGGATACTACGCCTGGACCAGGACCCACCAGGCCCCGACCGCAGCCAAGTATCAGATGGTTGAGGTGCAGAAAGGCACCCTGGTCTCGTCGGTGGCCGGCACCGGACAGATCTCGGCCCAGGATCAGGTGGACATCAAGGCTCAGGCCTCGGGCAACGTCACCTACGTCGGCGCCAAGAACGGCGACCATGTCAAGGCGGGCCAGGTCCTGGTGCGCCTCGACCCGACAGACGCTCAGAAGGCCGTGCGCGACGCCCAGACCAGCCTGGAGAGCGCCCAGCTGGCGCTGCAAAAAATGCTGGAGCCGCCGGACCAGCTGACCCTGCTCCAGGACCAGAACGCCATCGACCAGGCCAACCAGCAGAAGCAGGCGGCGCAGGACGATCTGAAGAAATCCTACGACGACGGGTACACCGACGTGGCCAATTCCTTCATCGACCTCCCGACGGTCATGCAGGGGCTTTATGACGTCCTTTACGGCAGCACGGCCTCGCAAGCCAGCCAATCCAACCTCGATTTCTACGCCGACTCGGTGAAGAACTTCGACATGAGCGTCTTCACCTACCGGGACGACGCGGACCAGGCTTACCAGACCGCCAAGGCCAAATACGACCAGAATTTCGCCGATTACAAGGCCTCCAGCCGCTATTCGGACACGGCCACGATCGAGGCGATGGTCAATGAGACATACGATACGACCAAGGCCATTTCGGAGGCGCTCAAAAGCGCCAGCAACCTGATCCAGTTCTACGAGGACAACATGACCACGCATAACCTCAAGCCGGTCGCGGTCGCCGATCAGCAGGTCGCCAGCCTCAGCACCTATACCGGACAGGCCAACTCGCACCTGTCGTCGTTGCTTTCCGACCAGCAGACGTTCAAGAACGACAAGGACGCCATCACCAATGCCGACCAGTCCATCCAGGAAAAGACCGCCGCCCTGGCCAAGCTTCAGGCCGGCGCCGATCCGCTGGACATCCAGTCGCAGCAGCTGACGATCAAACAGCGCCAGAACGCCCTGCAGGACGCCAAGGATAATCTGGCCAACTACACCGCCACGGCCCAATTCGACGGCGTGGTCGCCGCCATCGACGTCAACGTGGACGACTCGATCGGCAGCGGCACCGTCCTGGCGACGCTGATCACCACCCAGAAGATCGCCGAGGTGCCGTTCAACGAGGTGGACGCCGTCAAGATCCAGATCGGCCAGAAAGCCACGGTCACCTTCGATGCCATCGAAGGTCTGAGCATCAGCGGACAGGTCGTGGAAGTCGATACGCTGGGCACGGTCTCGCAGGGCGTGGTCAACTACAACGTCCAGGTCGGCTTTGACACCCAGGATGCCCGGGTCAAGCCCGGCCTAAGCGTGACCGCCGGCGTCATCACCAGCGTCAAGAGCGACGTCCTGCTGCTGCCCAGTTCCGCGGTCAAGGTCAGCGGCCAGACCAATTACGTCCTGGTACTGCCGGGGTTCACCAAGGCCAGCGACCTGCCTTCGGGCGCCACTTCGTCGAGCGGCATGACCGCGACCGTCGCGCCGCTGCAGCAGGCCGTGGAGGTCGGCGCGTCCAACGACACCTCGACGGAGATCGTCACCGGATTGGCCGAAGGCGACGCCGTGGTGCTCAAGACCTTGTCGTCCGGTTCCAGCTCGACCGGCACCGCCGGGACAAAGCAGGGCGGCGGCAGCATCCTGCCGATCCCGGGCGTCGGCGGCGGGGGAGGGAACATCCGGTTCCGCGCCGACCGATATGATCGAGTGCCGCAACCTCGGCAAAACCTACGTCAACGGCGACGTCGAGACCCCTGTCCTCAAGGGCATCAATTTCAAGGTGGAGGACGGAGAGTTCGTGGCCATCATGGGGCCGTCCGGGTCGGGCAAGTCCACGCTGATGAACATCCTGGGCGCCCTGGACACGCCCACGGCCGGCCAGTATCTCTTCGAAGGCCGGGATGTGTCCAAACTTTCCGATAACGAACTCGCCGAGATCCGTCTGGCCCAGATCGGATTCGTCTTCCAATCCTTCAACCTGCTCCGGCGTTCGACCGTGCTGCGCAACGTGATGCTGCCCCTGGTCTATGCCGGCGTGGCGCCCAAGGAGCGGGCGACGCGGGCCGAGCGTGCCCTCAAGGACGCCGGCCTGGACGAATCGCGCTTTCACCATCTTTCCAACCAGCTGTCCGGCGGCCAGATGCAGCGCGTGGCCATCGCCCGCGCGCTGGTCAACGACCCCAAGCTGATCCTGGCCGACGAGCCGACCGGCAACCTGGACACCAAGACCGGCGAGGTCGTGCTGCACACTTTCCAGGACCTGAACCAGAAGCTGAAGCGGACAATAATCCTGATCACCCACGAGCTGTACGTCGCCGAGCACACCGACCGTATCATCAGCTTGCGCGACGGCGTGATCATCAGCGACCAGAAGAACCCCAAAAAGATCGTGGCTCACCCCGAGGAACTATGAACATGAGGATCTCCGACCTGCTGATCGAGGCCGGCGCGGCGCTCTTGGTCAACAAGGCGCGCTCGGCGCTGACCATCCTGGGCATCGTCATCGGCATCGGTTCGGTCATCGGCCTCGTCGCCCTGGGGCAGGGCGCCCAGGGTACAATCACGTCGACCATCAATTCTCTCGGCCCTAACCTGGTCATGGTCCAGCCAGGCTTCGCCCGCGGCCCGGGCCAGCAGGTCAGCGGCGGGCGCGGCGCGTTCCAGACCCTGACCGTCGAGGACGCCGACGCCATCGTCGCCGAGATCCCGCTGGCCAAGGCCGTGGCTCCCGAGCTCGACGGCCGCTACCAGATCACGGCCAAGGGGACCAACACCAACACACAGGTCATTGGCACCGTTCCGATCTTTACCGAGGTCAGGAACGTCGAGGTCGATGACGGCAGCTTCATCGACAGCCAGCAAAACGAGAGCGCCGCCAAGGTGGCCGTGCTCGGGCCGACGACGCGGGACGACCTGTTCGGCGAAGGCGCCGAAGCCGTCGGCCAGACCATCCGCATCAGGCAGCAGGAGTTCCGGGTGATCGGCGTGACCAAGGCCAAGGGCGGCACCGGCTTCGGCAGCCAGGACGACCGCGTCTTCGTGCCGCTGGCCACCGCCCTGCGCTTCCTGAGCAGCAGCGACCGCATCAGCTCGATCAACGTCGAGGCGGTCGACCAGAACTCGATGAAGGACCTCCAGTCGCAGATCACCGACCTGCTGCTCCAGCGGCACAAGATCTCCGACCCGACCCAGGCCGACTTCAACGTCATGAGCCAGGCGGACATCACGGCCACCGCCACCTCGATCACCGGCACGCTGACGCTGCTGCTCGCGGCCATCGCCGCCATCTCGCTCCTGGTCGGCGGCATCGGCATCATGAACATGATGCTGACCGCGGTCACCGAGCGGACCCGCGAGATCGGCCTGCGGCGGGCCATCGGCGCCAAGCGGCGCGAGATCAGCGCGCAGTTCCTGATCGAGTCCGTGCTGCTGACCTTCGTCGGCGGCTTGCTGGGCGTCCTGCTCGGCTGGCTGCTGTCCTGGCTGGCCTCGAAGTTCGGAGGCGTGGCCGCCTCCTTGTCCTGGAGCGCCGTCGGCTTGGCTTTCGGCGTTTCGGCCGGCATCGGCATCGTCTTCGGCTATTATCCGGCGCGCCGGGCGGCCGGACTCAATCCGATCGAGGCGCTGCGTTACGAATAATAAAGATAAACCACGCTTGAATATGAAAAAGACCATTCTCATCGCCGTCGTCGCGGCCCTTGTGGCCGGCGCCGGCTCGTTCTACGGCGGCCTGGCCTACGGCAAGAGCCAGGGTCAGCGTCTGCCCGCCGGTCAGGGCCAGTTCCAGGCCTTCCGCAACGGACAAGGCGGCCAGCTCCAGTTCGCTCAGGGCGGACAGGCCGGCAGGGGCCAGCGCGGACAGAACGGCGGTTTCTTCGTCAGCGGCGATATCATGTCCAAGGACGCCCAGAGCCTGACCCTGAAGCTCAGGGACGGCGGTTCCAGGATCGTCCTGTTTTCGGGCAGCACCAAGATCGAAAAATTCGTTGATGGTACGCTGGACGATCTGACGAACGGCCTGACGGTCACGGTGACCGGCACTGCGAATCCCGACGGCAGTGTCACGGCGCAGAGCATCCAGATCCGTCCGGCCAGTTCCGGCCTGTTCCCGGGTGGCCAGGGCGGTCAGCAGCCGCCCGCGGGACAGCCGCAGCCGTGATCGCCCCATTTAGGAAGTGACAAAACCGCCGGCTTCGGCCGGCGGTTTGCGTTGGTACGGCTCCCAGGCAGGCCGGCCGCAGAGTCCCGCGTCAGTCGGCCGTGATCCCGAACTTCTCTTTCAGGTGGTCGAGGTCGTTCAGCACGTAAGTGAAGACGTAGCTTCGCCAGGGGCCCCAGAGCTTTTCCGCCGCGGCCGCGGTCCGGCCGATGGCCGAACGCGGGTCGGTCTTGGGCGCGGGCCGGCCGAAGATCAGCCGGTGGAAGATCTTCACGCTCCAGACGTCCAGGGAGAAACTGGGATGCGGCGTGGCGAAGCCGGCCGAGTACTCGCCGACGCCGTACAGCTCCATGAGCTTGTCGGTTGCCTGCTGCGGCGTCATCAGCGCCAGCTCCTCGATCGAAGGAAAGCCGGCGACCAGCTGCCGGGCGATGCGCACGAGCGGCTTGGCGCGGTAACCCAGGCGGCAGGGCCGGGACAACTGGGCGGGGCGGTGCTTGGCGATGTCGCGTTCACGCGGCCAAAGTCGGACACTCCGGCCGTCGAAGCTGAGCACGGCTCCGTGGCGGCGGATGTAGCAGTCCCACATCTCCTGGGAACGCTTGATCGGGGCCATCTGCAGAAGCACCGCCAGACTGAGCGACGGGAAGACGTCGTTGGCCCAGCCCTCGCGCATGCCGTAAAGCCGCCGAGCCACGCTTCTGAGGACCGGGTCGCGCCGCATCAGGCGGTACAGCGGCCGGATGTCCTCGTCGACGCCGAGCGACCTGGCCAGCCGGTCCTTCAGACGGCCGAGCGCGGCGCGGTCCAGCGGACGCCGGCCGTATATCTCGACGCTGACCGCCGGGCGGCGGCCGTGTCCGGCCCGCGCCTTGACGCCGATCGGCTCGTCGCCGAACCAAAAACCGGACCAGAGATACTTGCCGTCCCAGGTCTCCAGGGGCGTGAACCAATGCCAGCCGGCCGGCTTGCGGACCGTCAGTTCGAAGCTGTAGGGCGGCCGGGGGTGGAAGACGAAATGCGCCGTGCGGAAGAGTTTCATGCCCTGATTCTATCTTTTCCCGACCTGTTCAGCAACAGGTCAGGATATGGTAAAATTATTTATATACAGCCAAAAGTATGAAGCGACGCGTGTCCGGCGAGGGGCCGCTTCAGCCGCGATACATATTCGTGGGCGAGGCGCCCGGCAAGGAAGAAGAAAAGGCCGGCCGGCCGTTCATCGGCCGGGCCGGACGTTTGC
>JBAIXY010000037.1:0-8310 GCA_037916205.1 Vicinamibacterales bacterium
TGAAGGGGATGAGGAACGGCAGCAGGGCGCCGAGCCAGTAGGCCGCGCCCGATTCCTGTTTGATGGTGACCTCGACCTTCTGCATCTTGTCGGCCGGCACCTGGTAGTTGGAGAGCAGCTGGGCCAGGGGCTCGCCGGGTTCCTTGACCGCTGATTCCTTGGTGCCGTCGCGGAGCGTCACGGCCAGGCTGTCGCCGCTGACCTCGATGCTTTTGACCTGCTCGGCGTTGATCTGCGTGACGATGTCGCTGATGTTGACCTCTTTGGCTTTGCCCGACGGCAGGTTATAGAGGCTGAGGACGGCGGCGATGACCACGAAGACCATGATCGAGATGATCAGGTTGCGGGAGATCGACTTGGTGGTGTTCTTCATAATTCAGTTCACAGTATAGCGGATTTAGGCGAGCCCGCGCAAATTAGGCCGGGCACGGGAGCGCCGAAGCGCTTAAGCCGGTCCGGAGCGGGCGCTCCCGGCCGCCGGCCCCTGAACGCCAAACCCCCGGAGCCGGAGCTCCGGGGGCCGCTTTGTCCGCTTGAAAGCGTCCGCCGTCGTCAGTTCTTGGACTCTTCGGCGGCTTCGGTCTTTTCCTCCTCGGCTTCGCCCTCTTCCTTTTCCTCTTCTTTCTTCTCGGGCTTGGCCGGCTCAGTCAGCGCCTTGAGCGAAAGGCCGAGGCGGTGCTGATCCGGTTCGACCGAGACGATCATGAAATCGAGCGTGTCGCCGACCTTGGCGATCTCGGACAGCTCGCGCACCGGCTTACGGGAAAGTTCGGAGATGTGGGCCAGGCCGTGGATGTCCGGATCGAGCTCGACGAAGAAGCCGAAGGGGTTGGCCTTGAGCACCTTGCCCTTGACCACCTGGCCGACGCGGTAGCGCAGGCCGACGTTCTTCCACGGGTCCTCGACCAGCTTCTTCATCGACAGGAAGATCTTGGAGCCCTCGATGCCGATGATCTCGGCCTTGACCTTGTCGCCGACCTTGAGCAGGTCGCGCGGGTGGTCGATGCGCTGCCAGGCGATCTCGGAGATGTGCACCAGGCCCTCGAGGATGTCGAACTTTACGAAGGCGCCGAAGTCGGCCAGCGCGCTGACCTCGCCCTCGATGATGTCGCCCACCTTGTACTTGGAAATGACGTTCTTCTGCTTCTCCTCCCAGACCGCCTTTTCGGAGACGATCAGTTTTTCCTCGGCCTCGTTGACGTCGATGACCTTGACGTCTAGCGAGTGGCCGACGAAGCTCTTCAGCTTCTCCAGGATCTTGGACTTGTCGCCGCCGGCGACGCGCGGATAGTTGTCCGGCGACAGCTGGGAGACGGGGAGGAACGCGGAGATGTGGTTGACCCGGACGATCAGGCCGCCCTTGCTGGCCTCAAGCACCTTGACCGGCACGATCTGGCCGGAGCGGAAGATCTCCTGCAGGTTATCCCAGGCCTTGCGATGGCCGGCGAAGCGGAACGACAGTTCGACCTCGCCCATCTCGTTCTCCAGGTCGACGACCGTGGCCTCGACCTCGTCCCCGGGTTTAACTTCGGAATAATCGCGCGATGGATCGTTGAGTTCCTTGCCGCGGACCACGCCCGTGCGATAGCCCTCGATCTCGACGCGCACTTCGTTCTTGCCGATGTCGATGACCTTGCCTTTGACGACGTCGCCCACCTTCGGGATGTTCAGATAGGTCTTGTCCGCCAGCAGTGTTTTCAGGTCCGGACCGCCTTTGTCAGCGTCTTTCTGCGCCATATTTTTTTATGATGAATTAGATTTAGATAACCCGCGGCCAGGCCGCGAGCGCCCTTAATGGGCCGATTAAGATAGAAAGAGTATAAATAAGGAGCTCCGAATTGGCAAGAGTGCTCCTGTCCGCCGCCGGCGTCCGGCGCGATGGCCGTTCAGCGGCATTTTTGTTACCATATAGGCGTGACATTCAACCGAACAGATATGGCGACCAAGAACGTCCGGCACCCCCACGCTTACACCCTGGAACTGATGCGCCTGGCCATCGACCAGCTGCCGCCGACCTTCAGCGAGGACAAGAAGAAGCGCTACCTCGAGCGCCTGAATTATTTCGAGCGCACCCCTCAGGCCGACTTCGAGGAGATCCAGCGATCCATCGGCGCGCTGGGCCGGGAGAGCTGGCCGTACCGCAAGGCCTACGAGGACATGTACGCGAGGTACGGGCGCTCCTCCGAGGAGTCGTACCTGCTGCAGAACCTCGACCAGGGCATCCGGGAGAAGTACGAACGCTTCGTGCACGAGGGCGGCAAGCTGAACTACCTGGAGAACGCCAGGTCGCTGGACGACATCCGGCAGGGTTCGCCTTTCGAGAGGTATTTCACGCCGGAGGAAAAGTACGCCCTCCAGCAGGCGCTGCTCGACGCCCGCGAGTCGGCGCGCAAGGAGATCGACAGCCTGGTGCTGGGCAAGAAGCGCGATGAGTACGAAGCGCTGTTCAACGGGTACTCGAACCGGCAGGCCGACCTGGAACGCGGCCTGGACAAGCTGCGCGACCTGGCCCACGTGAGCAAGAAGTGGGAGCCGCTGATCCTCGACAAGGTGCGGTCGTTCGAGGAGGGCTGGTCGGTCGTTGAGCCGGGCGTCAGCGAATCGGAACTGGAACACGAAGTGGAATATTGGCAGGGCACCCTGGAATCGTTCCTGCACGCCTAGGAACCGGCTTTCCGGGCCCGCTTGTCCCTTGCCCTAAGCGCGCCGGGGTGATACCTTTTTTGCGTCCAGGCATCGAGTTTCCGACATATTCGAAACACCGTTTATGGTCATCACTTGGCACGGATTCTCCTGTTTCAAACTGCAAGATCAGGCCCGCGACCACGAGGTCGCGCTTTTGACCGACCCCTACGAGCCGGAGGACGGCAAGAAGCTGTCCCGGGCGCTCGCGGCCGACATCGTCACGGTCAGCCATGACCATCCGCGGCACAACAACGTCGCCGCCGTCGGCGGCGAGCCTTTCGTCATCACCGGCCCCGGCGAGTACGAGGTCAAGGACGTCTTCGTCACCGGCGTGGCCACCTACCACGACCTCGTCGACGGCAAGGAGAAGGGGAACAACACGCTTTACTACATCACCGCCGGCGATCTGCACATGCTGCATCTGGGCGACCTGAAGCACCCGCTCGAGGAGAAGCACATCGAGGACCTGCACAACATCGACGTCCTCTTCGTGCCGGTCGGCGGCGGCGACGTCCTCAACGCCAAACAGGCGGTCGAGGTCATCGGCCAGATCGAACCGAGGATCATCATCCCCATGCATTATCGCGTCGCCGGCTACGGCGCCAAGCTGGACACGGTCGACGCATTCCTGAAAGCGATGGGAGCCGGCAAGGTCGAACCGCTGCCGAAGCTCAAGATCGCCGCCAAGGAATTACCTCAGGAGGAGATGAAGGTCGTCCTCCTGGAACCCGTATGAGCGATCCGGAACTCGATCGGTCCAACGACCCGGCCCCCCGGAAGAACATCTTCCAGCGGAACAAGCACCTGACGCTCTGGCTGTCGGTCGGCTGCACCATGATCTTCGTCGTGATCATGTGGCTGCTGATCCTGCCTTCGCAGCTCGGCGGCAGCGGCTTCGGCCTCACCGACGCGGCCCGCTGGCAGGTGG
The DNA here is from genome assembly GCA_037916205.1 of Vicinamibacterales bacterium. Classification (GTDB taxonomy): domain Bacteria; phylum Patescibacteriota; class Patescibacteriia; order SG8-24; family SG8-24; genus JBAIWZ01. The sequence goes on from JBAIXY010000037.1 coordinate 3,614, forward strand.
TCAAGCCGCAGGTCCAGAAGGCCGGCACCTCGTTCGAGGAGACGCTCAATCGGATCGGCCAGGACCTGGACAACAAGATCCAGCAGTCGCAGATGGAGGCCCAGGCCATCCAGGCGGCCGTGACCGCCGTCAACGCCCAGACCCTCACCCAGAAACTGGAAGCCGCCGTCAACGCCAACGGCTCCCAGGGAACCGCTGAAACCAATGAAGACAAAAAATAAGCAGCAGGCCCAGCTGCCAATGGACCCGGTGGGCAAGATCTTCCCGCGCTCCATCACTGAAGAGGTCCAGGAGTCGTTTTTGGATTACGCGATGTCCGTCATCGTCGATCGCGCCCTGCCGGACGCGCGCGACGGCATGAAGCCGGTGCATCGCCGCATCCTCTACGCCATGTGGAGCGTCGGCCTGAAGGCCAGCGCCAAGTTCCGCAAGTCGGCCACCGTCGTCGGCGAAGTTCTCGGCAAATACCATCCGCACGGCGACCTGGCGGTCTACGACGCCTTGGTGCGCATGGCCCAGGATTTCTCGGTCCGCTACCCGCTGGTCTGGGGCCAGGGCAACTTCGGCTCGCTCGACGGCGACTCGCCGGCGGCCATGCGCTATACCGAGTGCAAACTGAAGCCGGTCTCCGAGGAACTGCTCCTCGACATCGACAGGGAGACGGTCGAATTCCAGCCGAACTACGACGGTTCGCACACCGAACCGAGGGTCCTGCCGTCGAAGCTGCCGAACCTGCTGCTGAACGGCACCGTCGGCATCGCCGTCGGCATGGCCACCAACATCCCGCCGCACAACCTCAGCGAGCTCTGCGACGCGATCAACCTGATCATCGACAAGCCCGACTGCTCGGTCGACGACCTGATGGAGTTCGTCAAGGGTCCCGATTTCCCGACCGGCGGCATCATCTACAACCAGAAGGACATCGCCCAGGCCTACGCCACCGGCAAAGGCGGGATCGTCATGCGGGCCAAGACCGACATCGTCGAGGACAAGGCCGGGCACTTCAAGATCGTGGTCAACGAGATCCCGTATCAGGTCAACAAATCCACGCTCCTCGAGAAGATCGCCGAACTGGTCACGGACAAGAAGATCGAGGGCATCAAGGACCTGCGCGACGAGTCTTCGAAGGAGGGCGTGCGCATCGTCATCGAGCTGAAGAAGGACGCCTACCCGAAGAAGGTCCTGAACCGGCTGTTCCTGCAGACCCAGCTGCAGGAGACCTTCCACGTCAACATGCTGGCGCTGGTCGACGGCATCCAGCCGCGCATTCTCAACCTGAAGTCGGCGCTGGAGCAGTACATCGAGCACCGCAAGGTGGTCGTCCGCAAACGCACCGAATTCGACCTGCGGAAAGCCGAGGAGCGCGCCCACATCCTCAAGGGCCTGAAGATCGCCCTCGACCACCTCGACGCGGTGATCAGGACGATCAGGAAGTCGTACGACAAGGACGAGGCCAAGAAGAACCTGGTCAAGCAGTTCAAGCTGTCCGATATCCAGGCCCAGGCCATCCTGGACATGCGCCTGCAGCAGCTGGCCAACCTGGAGCGGCAGAAGGTCGAGGACGAACTGAAGGAGAAGCTGGGCCTGATCAAGGAACTTGAGGCCATCCTGCGCTCGCCGAAGCGCATCCTCGGGATCGTCCAGAAGGAGACCTCCGACCTGAAGGCCAAGTACGGCGACGAGCGCCGCACCCAGATCGTCGTCCACGGCGTCAAGGAATTCTCGACCGAGGACCTGATCCCGAACGAGCCGACGATCGTGCTCATCACCGCCGACGGCTACATCAAGCGGCTGCCGCCGGACACCTTCCGCACCCAGAGCCGCGGCGGCAAGGGCGTCGCCGGCGTGACCACCAAGGAGGAGGACGTCGTCGAGCACCTGTTCTCGACCACGACGCACGCCGACCTGTTCTTCTTCACCTCGCGCGGCCGCGTCTTCCAGCTGAAGGCCTACGACGTGCCGTCGGCCTCGCGCACGGCCAAGGGCCAGGCGCTCGTGAACTTCCTGCAGCTCGCGCCGAACGAGAAGGTCTCGGCGGTGCTCTCCGGCGAGGACCTGCCCGAATACAAGTTCCTGGTGATGGCGACCCGCCAGGGCAACATCAAGAAGACCGAGATCAAGGACTTCGAGAACGTGCGCCGCAACGGCCTGATCGCCATCAAGCTGAAGACCGACGACGTGCTCGAATGGGTCAAGCCGTCGACCGGGAGCGACGAGGTTTTCCTGATCACGGCCGGCGGGCAGTCCATCCGTTTCAAGGAGAAGGACGTCCGGCCGATGGGCCGGGCCGCGGCCGGCGTGCGCGGCATGCGGTTGAAGAACCGCGACACCATCGTGGGCATGGATGTCGTTTCGCCCGAGGACGCCAAGAAGATCCGATTCGACCTGCTGATCGTCATGGACCACGGCTTCGGCAAGCGCACCGACATCAGCGGCTACAAGATCCAGGGCCGCGGCGGCTCGGGCATCAAGACCGCCAAGGTCACGGACAAGACCGGCAAGATCGTCATGGCCATGGTCGTCAACGCCAAGGAGGAGCGCGACCTGCTGGTCGTCTCCGACAAGGGCCAGATGATCCGCCTGCCGGCGTCGTCGGTGCCGTCGATCGGCCGCGACACGCAGGGAGTCAGGATCATGAGGTTCAAGGAAGAGAAGGACGGCGTGGCCTCGGTGACGCTGGTCTAGTCCGGTAACGAATTTAATTGCGAGATCGGGAAAGGGCCGGCCCCGTCCCGATCTTTTGAATACGGCGCCTTCTCGCGGGTCCGGCTTCCGAAGACTCGGTCCTTCGGACCTCGCCCTCGCTCCGACTCGGGATAATCTCCAGAAGCCAGACCCGCTCGCGGCGCAGACCCCGCCTTTTGCAGGGTTTTCGCTCGCACTGCGGGCGCGTCGCTTTTGCGACGCGTGCGCTCGCGAATTGACCTCAAGTCTTCCGCAAAGTGTGCTTCGCACTTCATATCGGACTTGGCGGTCGCGCCGCGGGCCGATGGTCTGGTATACTATAAGCAATCATATGAGCATCACCCAGCGCTTCGGCCAATTCCTTAAGGACATCGGACACAGCTGCTACGACATGGAGCTGTACCGGCGCGTGCGTACGCGCCCGCTGGCGGCCGCCTTCGGCTACTTCACGGCCTTCAGCCTGCTCGTTTCCCTGCTCATGCTGGGGCTGCTCGCGCCCAACCTGGTCGTCATGCTGCGCGACGCCCGGCAGTACGTCGACACCCGGCTGCCCATGGGCGCCTTCGTCCAGCTCAAGTCGAGCGAGATGAGGACCAACCTCTCCCAGCCCTACAATTTCGGATCGGACAAGATGCCCGTCATGCTGGATACCAACGTCAACGGCCTGAGCTTCCCCGAGAACGTCAAGTTCTTTTCCGGCGTGCTCGTGGGACGCGATGCCGTCTTCGTCAAGCAGTCGGCCAATGAGACGCGGACCTATTCCTTCAAGGGCATGAAGGATTTCCTGCTGTCCCGCGAGGACGCCGCCGGCTGGCTGGGCCGTTACGGGGCGCTGGCGGTCATCGGGCTGTCCGGCTTCTTCTTCATCGCCTACTTCCTGGCCTCGCTCATCGGCACCGCGATCTTCGTGGTCGCGGCGTCGGTCGTGTCGCTGCTCTTGGGACTGCTCTGGCGGGTGCGCCTGACCTACGCCCAGTGGCTGGCCGTCGGTTTCCACGCGGTGACCCTGCCGATCATCCTCGACGGTCTTTTTGGCGCGCTCAATCTGAACATCTCTTTCGCCTTCACTCTCATTTTCTACATGTTCGCGGTCGCGGTCATAGCCGACGAACGCAGCCATCCGGTGGCCGCCGGACCGGTCTCCGCGGAAGAGCGGGTGCCGGCGCCGGGCGCGTCGCCGGCGGAACAGCCGCCCGCCGCGACCAAGCGGCCCAGCGCCGCCAGGAAACCGGCCAAGCCGAGAACGCGGCGCAAGAGGCCGCCTGAGGGACCAGCGTCACCGCCGGCAGCCCCGCCCGAAGGGCCGCCGAGCCCCTAACGATCGAACAGCCCCGCCGTCCGGCGGGGCTTGTTTATTTGGGGCGGCCGGATTACCATCTGGCCAGCGCGAGGCTCGGTAAGCTTCGACGCCCCGCTCTTTGAAAAAGACCACGCGGATGGGCAGCCGCCGGTTCCGGCCGACGAACGGACGGAAGACAGCCGCCCATCTCCAGCCTCTGGCAAGGAGGTGCAGCCGTGTTTCAGCGCAAGCAAAAGGTCGCGGTCATCTCGAATCCGCACTCGGGCAAGAACACGCCGCGCGCCGGCATCGGCCGGCTGATCGCGGAGATCCTGACCACGCCCGACTGGACGTACGACACTTCCACGCTGGGCGAGCTGAAGCAGGCCGCCCGCAGCATCCACGCCAAGAGCCCGGACATCGTCACCCTGGCCGGCGGCGACGGCACGCTCCACCTGGACCTCACCAAGATCCTGCGCGAATGGGCCAAGACGCCCGGCATGCCGCTGCCGCATTTCCTGCTCGTGCCGGGCGGGACGATGAACACCGTCGCCGGGAACCTGGGCCTGAGCTACCGGAACCCCGCCGAGGCCGTCGAGTTCGCCAAGCGCATCGCCTACAAGATCGAGCACCAGCTGCCGTTCGACACCGTCCACGTCAGCCCGCTCAAGGTGAACGACGACTACGGCTTCCTCTACGGCGCCGGCTTCCCGGTCAATCTGCTCAATCAGTA
>JBAIXY010000038.1:0-1608 GCA_037916205.1 Vicinamibacterales bacterium
TCGTCTTGCCGTCGCCGCGCTCGCGCGCGAAGCCGACGAGCCAGCGGATGCTGAGCGAGAGGCGGCGGTTGGGGTTCACTTCGACCGGCACCTGGTAGTTGCTGCCGCCGACGCGGCGCGACTTCACTTCGAGGCTCGGCTTGACGTTGTCGACCGCCTTCTTGAACACCTTCAGCGGGTCGTCGCCGGTCTTCTCCTTGATGATGTCGAAGCTCTTGTAGATGATCCGCTCGGCGGTGCTGCGCTTGCCGCCCGTCATGATGCAGTTGATGAACTTGCTCACGAGCGGGCTCTGATAGAGCGGGTCCGCCGGAATGTCGCGCTTCGGAATTTCTCGTCTACGTGGCATGTGTTTACGCCTTCGCCTTCAGCCCTAAGCCTTCTTCGGCCGCTTCGCCCCGTACTTCGAGCGGCCCTGCATACGACCCTGAACGCCGACCGCGTCGAGCGTGCCGCGGACGACGTGATAGCGGACGCCCGGCAGATCCTTCACGCGGCCCCCGCGGATGAGCACCAGCGAGTGCTCCTGCAGGTTGTGGCCGACGCCGGGGATGTAGGTCGTCACCTCGATGCCGTTCGTGAGCCGCACGCGCGCGACCTTGCGCAGCGCCGAGTTCGGCTTCTTCGGCGTCTGAGTGAAGACGCGCACGCACACGCCGCGCTTCTGCGGGCTGTTCTGGAGCGCGGGACTCTTCGTCTTGGTGACGATCTTCTTGCGTCCGGCGCGCACAAGCTGACTGATAGTCGGCATACAACTCCGAAAACCGAAAAAACGCCGCCCTTCGCAGCAATCACTGCGAATGGCTGCTCCAGGCCTAAAAGCTCCTTCGAGCTTGGCGCCTGAAAACCCTACTGGTTAAGCGCGTGGATCGGGTCTTACCGGATAAACCGGGAGACGCTATTCCTTAGCGGTGAAGCTAGATAGGGTGTCCTAGCTCCAGCAGAACCTGACGAATATATCACGAGGTCCGGCGGCCCCGCAACGAGCCGCCCGACCTATGTTACAGTGCAGCCCGTGAACGCCAGACCGGACCGCTTTCCTAACCCAAGAGGAGTCAGCATGATGCGTTACAGGCACGTTGTCGGAGCCCTTGCCATGGTCGCCCTGGCTGGCTCCCTGGCCCTGGCCCAGGAGCGGGCGGGCGCCCCGGCGCCGCCTCCCGAGCCGCACAACCTCAAGGTCCTGCCGGCCACCACGACGACCGCGCAGATCCTGCCGATTATGCGCAATTTCTCGGCCGCGCTCGGCACCAACTGCGGTTACTGCCACGTCTGGACCGGCCCGGGCCTGCCGACCAACGACTATGCCTCCGACGCGAAGCCGACGAAGGAAGTCGCGCGCGTGATGATGCGCATGGCGGGCACGATCAACATGACGCTGGCCGAGAACATCAAGAAGCCGGCCAACGAGCTGACCCGCGTCCAGTGCATGACCTGCCACCGCGGCGCGGCCATCCCGACGCTTCCGCCTCCGGCGGCTCCGGCCGGCGGCGCCCCGCCCGCAGGCGGCGGCCGGTAGAGCGGGCCTTTCAGGCCCGCGGTCTCAGCCGCGGTCAGGCCCGCGGCGATTGCGGTCCCAAAAAGGGCCGCACTACTGATCTTTCAGAT
>JBAIXY010000039.1:0-4244 GCA_037916205.1 Vicinamibacterales bacterium
TCGACGAGGCGCTCAAGGCGCAGAAGCTGCCCTGCCGCTTCACCTGCCGCGCCGACAAGGCCGCCCGCTACAACGGCACCTGCCCCAAGTGCGGCAAGCCGCTGGAGAAGGCGCTGGGCAAGCCGCGTGCCATTCAGGTCATCCGCGAGGCGCTATGGGACGAGACCAAGGCCTTGTTCACGTTCCGCAGGTCGCACCGCATCCTGACCGCTCCCGTCCACGCCGAGATCACCCTGCCCGAGGGCTTCGACCCCCCGGTCGCGCCGTTCATGACGCACACCGGCATCATGGTCTCGACGGTCGAGGACATGGGCATGGGCTGCCGCGCCATGCCCTATGCCCGCCGCGAGCCCGGCAAGTTCATGCTGCGGTCGACGAGCCTGTCCTTCTGGGGCCTCATCGCCAACGGGCTGATGCTCTGGAACGGCCTGCCGCTGGCCAAGACCTTCGACGCGGTCGTCACTTCGCTGGCCATCAAGTACCATGAGCCGACCGTCCGGACCCTGGACGGCGACTTCCTGGCCCCCAGCAAGCACGACCGCATCGAGATCGGTCCGCTCCTTGAGTTCATCATCGGCTAGTTCTTCGGCCGCGGGCGCTCTCCCGCGGCCTTTTTATTTAAGGCTGAATTAAGCCTGAGCCGGACGCCCGGAGGACGCCGGGTCCGCTACGTTGACAGGCGGGACCCGTTCGGCTATAGTGTGAACTGTCTAAATCAGGAAAAGGAGCGCTAAATTCATTTCATAACTATGGGACTTCCCGGACACCGCCGCACCAGTTCGCACAAGAGGCGCCGCGCTTCGCATTTCGCCCTCAAGAAGCTGAATCTCGCATCCTGTCCGAAATGCAAGGAGCCGGTCATGCCGCACCGCGCCTGCGCCAACTGCGGCAGCTACGCCGGCCGCAAGGTTCTCAACTTGAAGAGCCCGCTGGCCGCCGCCAAGAAAACCGATGAGAAAAAGGCCGGCTGAGCCGGCGGACGCGCGCGCGACCGCGCGTCCTTTGCTTATTCGACCTTTCACGACACAGCCATGTCCAACCGCCATCTCGCCCGCACCATCGCCATGCAGTCCCTCTACCAGTGGGACTTCCAGGGCAAGCCGGACGCGCAAATACCCGAGATCATCAACTTCAACCTGAAGGAGTTCGCGCCGGATTTCGACGACAAGGGCTTCGTGGCCGAGCTGGTCGAGAACGTCATCGCCAAGATCTCCGGGATCGACGCCATCATCACCAAGTACGCTCCGGAGTGGCCGATCGAGCAGATCACCAACGTCGACCGCAACATCCTGCGCATCGGCGTCTACGAGCTGAAGTTCTCCGAGGCCATCCCGTCCAAGGTGGCGATCAACGAGGCCATCGAACTGGCCAAGACCTTCGGCGGCGAGTCGTCTGGCCGCTTCGTCAACGGCGTGCTCGGCGCGATCTACAAGGACATGGTCGCCAAGAGCGAGATCAAGGAGGTCGACAAGATCGTCAAGGAAAAGAAAGACAAACCGGCCGAAGGCAGCGACGCCGCAGCGCCCGCCGCCCCGGCCTCTCCGCCTGCCGCCGGGCAGGCCTGACCTCGGCCCTCCCGGACCTTTCTCCGAAAGGCGCGGGACCGCGGCCGACAAACTATGATGAAGGATTTCTCCCGGCTGGAAGCGAAGCTAGGGGTCTCATTCAAGGACAAGGGCGTCCTGACGCAGGCGTTCGTCCATCGCTCCTACCTGAATGAACATCCCAGCTTCCCGTTCAGCCACAACGAAAGGCTGGAATTCCTCGGCGACGCCGTCCTCGAACTGGTCGTCACCGAGCATCTTTACCGCGGCTACCCGAATCCCGAGGGCGAGCTGACCAACTGGCGCGCAGCGCTGGTCAACGCCAAGATGCTCTCGGACATCGCCAAGGAACTGGGCCTCGAGGAGTATCTTTACCTGTCCCACGGCGAGGCCAAGGACAGCCAGGGCAAGGCCCGGCAGTACATCCTGGCCAATACCATCGAGGCGCTGATCGGTTCCCTCTACCTCGACCAGGGCATGGAGACGGTCCGCAAGTTCGTCCATGACTGGGTCCTGTCGAGGCTGCAGTACATCCTCGAACACCAGCTGCACCTCGATCCCAAGAGCCGTTTCCAGGAGAGCGCCCAGGAGATCGCCGGCCTGACGCCGGTCTACCGCGTCCTGGAGGAAAAGGGCCCGGACCATGCCAAGGAGTTCACGGTCGGTGTATACTTAGGGGACGAGCTCGTCACCGCCGGCACGGGCAGCTCCAAGCAGGAGGCCCAGATCGCCGCGGCCGAGAAAGCCCTGGAAGTAAAGGGCTGGTAAAAAACGCCCGGCCGGAACGCCGCGGCTTCGATCTAGCGCGAACATATGGCCATCGAAAAAAAGACCGACGATAAGTACCTGCAGGTCGTCGACAAGCTGTTCGACATCGCCGTCGAGCGCGGCGCGTCCGACATCCACCTGGTGGTCGGCAAGCCGCCGATCCTGCGCATCTCCGGGCGCATCATCCCCATCGAGGGCACCGATCCGCTCAACCCCGACGAGGCCGCGCACCTGATCTTCGCCCTGACGACCGAGGCGGAGAAGCAGCGCTTCATCGACACCAAGGAACTGGACATCGCCCACCAGACGCCCTCGGGCGAGCGTTTCCGCATCAACCTGCACTGGGAAAAGGAGCACGCGGCCATGGCCGCCCGCGCCATCCCTTCGCGCATCCCGACCATGGACGAACTGGAGATGCCCAAGGTGATGCAGAAGATGACCGAGTACCCGCACGGACTGGTGCTGGTGACCGGGCCGACCGGCTCCGGCAAATCCACCACCCTGGCCGCGATGATCGAACGGATCAACCAGCAGGAGGCGGTCAACATCATCACCCTCGAGGACCCGATCGAGTTCCTGTTCTCCCCGCAGAAGAGCATCGTCCGCCAGCGCCAGCTCGGGCAGGATTTCCTGTCCTATGGCGAAGGCCTGAAGCACATCCTGCGCCAGGACCCGGACGTCGTCATGGTCGGCGAGATGCGCGACCCTGAGACCATCGCCACCACCCTGACCATCGCCGAGACTGGCCACCTGGTCTTCGCCACCCTGCATACCTACAGCGCCGCCCAGACCATCGACCGCATCATCGACGCCATGCCGCCGCACCAGCAGAACCAGATCCGTTCCCAGCTGGCCCTGTCGCTGCGCGCCGTCGTCTCCCAGCAGCTGCTGCCGAAGATCGGCGGCGGCCGGGTCGCGGCCCGCGAGATACTGATCAACAACTCGGCCGTGGCCAACCTGGTCCGCGAGAACGAGGTGGCCCAGATCAAGAACGTCCTGCAGACCTCGGCCAGCGAGGGCATGACCACGCTGACCCAGGACCTGACGCGGCTCTGCGACCTGAACCAGGTCGAGCCGGAGGTCGCGGACCAGTACCTGATCGGTTCGGAGAAGCTGCTTCGCCAGCAGGGCACGGCGATGAAGAAGAAGTGGATCTAGCCGGGTTGACGTCCGGGAATTTTTCCAGCATGTTGAATGCCGGCAGATGGTCGCCGCACTGGCCCCTGCCGGCATTTAGTACGTTGATATTTTTAGCTTGAACAGGCCAAAATATGGCCGTCGGTTTTTTGCGGGCGTAGCTCAATGGATAGAGCGCTGGTCTTCGGAACCAGTGATGAGGGTTCGATTCCCCCCGCCCGCACCACAAGTCTTTACAAAAGCGAAGCGGCATGATATACCGTTTCAGCCCATCGAAGCGAATCGGGTGCAAGATCGGTGTCGGCTTCGAAAGGGCAAGCAGTATAAAATAAATTCCTTGAATGCAGTCACGTCGCACTGCGACGTGAAGGCGAGCGGCCCTTGTGCGACAGCAGGGGCGAGCAAGCGCACAAAGCGAGCCCCGGCGACAGCGCAAGGGGCAAGCGAGCAGGGGTTGGTAGCTCAGTTGGTAGAGCAAGTGCCTCTTAAGCACTGGGTCCCGGGTTCGAGCCCCGGCCAACCCACCAGAGAAAACCTCATCTTCGGATGGGGTTTTGTCTTTGTGAGAAATAATTGTAGTAGCTCAGTTGGTAAGGCAGTCGCGCCTTCGCGCGACACCAGGGTGCCTTTCGGCGCAAGGTTGCAGCCGCCGCTGCGAATTACGGTGTCCATTCGCTTCGCGAATGGACTTCGCCGTAAGCCGCCCCCGACCCTGCGGGGGAGGAGGAGCCCCGGCCAACCCACCAAAAATTCCTCATCTTTCAGATGGGGAGTTTTTGTTTGCATTGGCAGGCG
>JBAIXY010000040.1:0-4483 GCA_037916205.1 Vicinamibacterales bacterium
CGAACTGGTCAAAGGCAAGAAAGAGGTCGACGAATTGACCCGCTGACCGCGTCAGCCGTATGGGATTCAGAGGCGAAGGCCCGCCGGTTCCCGAAGAGCTGCTGACCGGCGGCCAGGAAAAGAAAACCGAAGACGATCCGTCGTCCGTGCCCGAGAGCGAATTGGACATCGCGTTCGTGCGCTCTTCCGGCCCGGGCGGCCAGAACGTCAACAAGACCTCGACCAAGGCCCAGGTGCGCTGGAACGTCGGGCGGTCCGGGGCCTTCTCCGAGGAGCAGAAGGCGGCCATCCGCGAGGCGGCCGGCAACCGTCTGACCGCCGACGACGAGATCCTGATCTCGGCCGAGGCCGAACGTTCGCAGCCGCAGAACCGCGACGCGGCGATCGGCCGTTTGCAGGCCCTGATCGCCGAGGCGCTGGCGCCCAAGAAAGAGCGCGTGGCCACTCAACCCAGCCGCGCCGAGCGGGATCGTCGGCTCGAGGAAAAGCGCCGCCAGGCCGGCAAGAAGCAGATGCGTAAGATGCCGAAAGGCGAGTGGTGAGCCGCGAAGCCGACACGCTATGCGACAGCAGAATAATATGAGTTTACGGGTTAAGGATACCCTGCGTCAGGCGGCCAACGTCGTTTTCGCGCTGACGCAGATCTTCACGGGATACTTCCTGACCGCTCTGGGCGTCGGCACGAGCGTCGGAGCGGGCTCGGCGGCGGCCAGGACGCCGGTAACCCCGGCCGCGTACGCGTTCTCGATCTGGGGCCTGATCTTCCTCTTTTGCCTGCTGTACGCCGGCTACCAGGCCGCGCCGTCGCGGCGGGACGACCCGCTCCTGCGACGCGTCGGCTGGTTCACCGCCGGGACTTTTTTCCTGAACACAGTCTGGATCCTGATCGCCGAACTGATGACCATTGACTGGCCGACCGCGGTCGTCATCACGGCCATCCTTGCCTGTTCGCTGGGCGCGCTGTTCCGGCTGGCCGGCAACGACCGGCGGCTGACAAGGAAGGAACAGTGGCTGGTCCGGACCCCGATCTCGCTCATGGCCGGCTGGCTTTCGGCCGCCGTCTTCGTCAATTTCGCCGCCGTGGTCCGGCTGCACGACCCAGGCTATTTCGGTCTGCCGGAAACGTTCTTCTCTGTAATGATGATCGTCCTGGCCAGTGCCTTCGCGTTGTTCGTCCTGATCAAGGCTAAAGGCGACGCGCTCTACGGCCTGGCCGTCGTCTGGGCCCTGGCGGCCATCATCGCTGCCAACACGCTGCAGATAACGAACATCGCGGTGGCCGCGACGGCCGGGGTCATGATAGCGGCGGTGGCGGCGGCGCTGGTCGCGGTCCGCATCGAAAACTGAGCCGCTCGGATCCGATAAAAAAACCGCCCGTGAGGGGCGGCAAATGGGCGGCTGGCGTCAGCCAGCCTCTCTTTCGTATTTTTCGAACGGCTGGACGATCCACGGGTAGCGGCCTTGCGCGTTCGGGTTCACCTCGGCCGCCAGGTAATCGGGCCGGAAGGTCGAGCGGGTCTTGTGCCAGATCGCCGCCGTCCGGATCTCCTGCACGACGTCGCCGTGGAACTCCCGGAGCCAGGCTGAGCAGGCGGTCATCGTTCCACCGCTGTCTGTCAGGTCGTCCACGAGCAGGACGCGCCGGCCGGGCCTGGGCATGATCGAGGCCATGCTCGAGCCGAGCCTGACCTGGCCGCGGACGTTCTTGACGTTCGACTCGCCGGTCTCGTAGCTGGCCGCGGCCATGACGCCGAGCGGGACGTTGAGGCATTTGGCCAGGATCATCGCCGGGATCAGGCCTCCCGAAGCGATGCCGATGACCTGGTCCGGCCGATAAGAAGCCTTGACCTGGGCGGCTAGGCGTTCGATGAGGGCCACGTACGCCAGCCAATCGTATTCCAGCAGGCCGTTCTCCGCGCTCGGCGGAGGGGGCGAGTGGTGGGCTTTGCTGTCCATGTTTCGTCCTCCGTGAAGGAACTGATGGACATAATGAATACCACTTATGGCGCCGCCGGTCAAAGCAGGGCCCGGCGTAGAGGACATTTGACATCAAAAGACAGGCAACCTATATTCCTGCCGCTCGCGACGATCCCCACGACGCGCGGGCGCTAACCGATCGTTCTTATGCTTCAAAAGGTCTGCGAAAAATGCGACCGCGAAATGAAATACGTGCCGGCAGGGTTCAGCCGGTCCAAGAACAAGCCCTATTCGGCCTTCTGGTCCTGCGACGCCAGGAGCGGCGGCTGCGGCGCCACTGCCAGGGCCGATGCCGAGCCTTCGATCGCTGAAAACAGCGCCGCGACGGACCGGCTCGCATCCATCGAGCGCAAACTCGACGAGATCCTCGGGCTGCTCAAGGCGATGTGACCGGACGGCGGCCCCGCCGCTAGGTATTTGGGGCCGGGCGGTGTAATATGACCTGGCATCATTTCGCCGCTATGTCCGACGTCTATCAGGATTCATTGGAACTGCACCGCGCCAAGCACGGCAAGCTGGAGATCAGGAGCAAGGTACCGCTGAACAGCCGCGCCGACCTCTCGCTGGCCTACACGCCGGGCGTGGCCGCTGTCAGCACCGCCATCGGCCAGGACAAGAAGCTGGCCTACGAATACACGATGAAGCGCAATTCGGTCGCTGTCGTTTCCGACGGCACGGCCATCTTGGGGCTGGGCGATCTCGGACCGGAGGCGGCGCTGCCGGTGATGGAAGGCAAAGCCATCCTCTTCAAGGAATTCGCCGGGATCGACGCCGTCCCCATCTGCCTCGACACGAAGGATCCCGAAGAGATCATCCGCGCGGTCAAGCTGATCGCACCGGTTTTCGGCGGCATCAACCTGGAGGACATTTCGGCGCCGCGCTGCTTCGAGATCGAGGAGCGGCTCATCCGCGAACTGGACATCCCGGTGATGCACGATGACCAGCGCGGCACGGCCACGGTCGTCCTGGCCGGATTGATCAACGCGCTCAAAATAAAGAGGGCGGCCCCGGAGGCGGTCAGGATCGTGATCAACGGGGCTGGCGCGGCGGGCACCGCGGTGGCCAGACTGCTCACGGAGTATGGCTTCAAGGACATCGTCGTCTGCGACCGGACGGGGATCATCGGCCTTTCTCGGAACGACCTGAATCCCAGCAAACGACGGCTGGCCGAGACGACCAACCCGCGCGGCTTGAGCGGGGGATTGGCCGATGCTCTGGTCAAGGCCGACATCTTCATCGGCGTCAGCGCCAAGGACGCGCTGACGCCCGAAATGGTCCGGCTGATGGCTCCCGCGCCGGTCGTTTTCGCGATGGCCAATCCGTCGCCGGAGATCATGCCTGACGCCGCCAAGGCCGCCGGGGCCCTGATCGTGGCTACCGGCAGGTCCGACTATCCGAACCAGGTCAACAACGTCCTGGCGTTCCCGGGAATATTCCGCGGCGCGCTGGACCACGGGGTCAAAAAGATCGGTCCCGAAATGCTCATCCGCGCCGCCAGGAACCTGGCCGCCTGCGTCGATGCGCCCGGGCCGGACAAGATCCTGCCCGATCCGCTGGACAAGCGGGTGGTCGGACAGGTGGCCGCCGCCATCGCCTGATGGCAGGCGCCGCGGCGCGAACTCCCGCGGCTGAAAACAGCGATCGAACGCCTTATGGAACAGACACAACCAAAGGAATCCCGCACGGACCGGTTCATCGACCTGTCGGTCGCTGACGCGGCCAAGAGCGCCGAGCCGTCCAAACATTCGCCGCCGGCCGGATACGATACGGCCTGGGCCGTCAAAAGCGGCGCCTGCGCGGTCCTTCTGCTGGCCGCCGCCACCTATTTTGCTTTCGTCTGCAAAGCCGTGCTGAACGACTACATGCTGCTGCTGTCCCCGACGGTCAAGGCCACCGTGCCCTGGCTCGTCAGTTTCGGCGTATCCGCCGGTCTGCTGCTGATCATGCTGGCCGTGACCGCCGTCCTGCTGCGGCCGGCCTTGATCGGCCTCCTGGCCTATCTGGCCGCTGCCGCGCTGTTCGCGCTGGCCATCGGCGGCGGTCTGGCGGCCTGGAGCGCGGCCGCGGTCACTGCGCTGTTCCTGGCCATGTTTCTCTTGTCGGTCGCCGGACAACTCGACAACCAGATAGAGTTCTCGGTGCATCCCTTGATCGACAAGCGGATGCTCCTGTGTTCGCTGTTGTCACTGCTTTTGGCCGTCGTCTTCGGGCTCGGCTACGAGCTGGACGCCGCGCGCCGGGGCTATGTCATACCGCCCGAGATCACGGCTTACGTGGAGGACCAGTCGATGAACTTCCTCAGGCAGACCGTTGACGCCCAGAAGCTCGGCCCGCTGGAAAAGACCCTGGTGCTGCAGCAGCTCGGAGAAAAACTAAAGGAAACGCTGGTCCGGGCGGAAAAATGGGTCGAGCCGTATCGGAGCTATCTGCCGCTGATGCTCGGCGTCCTGGCCTTCTCGGACTTTCAGATGGTCATGATCGTCGTCGGCCTGATTGTGTCCGCGTT
>JBAIXY010000041.1:0-5117 GCA_037916205.1 Vicinamibacterales bacterium
GCGAAGGGCGTCAGGTGGGTCGAGACGGCCGCGGGCACCAGCGCCTATCACGGCCTGCGGCGGGCGCTCGCCGCCTTCGGCCTGAAGCGCCGCCGGCCAAATTCCGTCGGCGTCGTCCAGTTCACCCAGCGGGCCGGCGAGCCGCACGTTTCCTGGAGCACGGTTCGGGCAGCCGTGGCCATGGGCAATACCCTGGCTTTCGCCTGGAACACGCCGGTGTTCGGCGTCAAACTCACCGGCGAAGAGACCGAGGCCGAGCTGGCGGACAAGTGCCGGCTGGCCGACGGCCAGGCCGGGCCCGGACGCTGGGCCGGCGCGCTGTACGACGGCGAGCCCAACATCACCAGATCGACGAAACGCCTTTGAACGGGCGCAAAAAGACCGGCCTGCGGCCGGCCTTTTAGAATTCTTTTGTCAGGCGTTCCGGGAGTCGATCAGGAAGCAGGGGAAGAGGTTGAGCGGTTCGAATTCGACCTTGACCCGGCCGAACGCCTGCTTCACGTAAGGGACCATCAGCGGCGAATACTGGTGGAAGATGACGAACCGGCCTTCCGGCTTGAGCAGCATCTTGACCGAACGGACCAGCGCCCGGCGCTCGGCCTTGTTCAGATAGGTGAATGGGATGCTGGCGATGACGGCGTCGACGCTGCCGATGCCTTTCTCCTTGAGGATGTCTTGGAGTCGCCGGGCGTCGCCTTCGATGATATCCAGGCGGGGGTCGCCCAGGCCGGCCAGGTCGGCGGCGAAGTCGTGGTTCTTCTCGATGGCCAGGTATCGGGAGTCCTTGGGCATGGCGGCCAGGAGCGCCTTGGTGGCCGCGCCGTCGCCCGGGCCGAGTTCGACGACGATCCGGGAATTGGCCGGGTCCAGATGGCGGATCAGGCGGCGGATCAGGTGCGATGAACTGGGACTGACCGCGGCGATGTCATGATCGCTCAGGTACTGGCCGAAAAAGGTTCTTTTCTTGGGGGGCATATCTGATAGATGAACGGATTCCAGCTTACACCCGCGCCACGGCTTTGTCGATACTGCCGCCGCCGGCGCCGCCGCGTCCCCGCGGACATAAAAAACCGGCCGTCCAAAGGACGGCCGTGTTCGCGGCGGAAAGATCGGGTGCGCGTCAGCCGGCGCGCTTCCGGGCCTCGCGGAGCATGGCCGCGGCGCGGGCGATCCAGCCCAGTTTCTTCATGCGCTCGGCCAGCTTGGCCATCTTGTCCTGGGGCGTCTTGCGGCCCTTGTCGTCGGCATCGCCTCCAGGCGGCAGGAGCGGCGGATCGTCCGCCGGCTTGCCGTTGCCCGGATCAGTGGCGCCGGGCTTCTTCGGCGCCTCGGGCCGGTCATCGCCGGAGTCGCTCTCCGGCTTGTTCCGGTTGTCCCAGGCGTTGTCGATGATCTTGCGGGCCACCCGTCGGACGTCCTCAAGCGGACGCGGCGACATGTCCGCCACCTCGTTGTTGAAGAAGCAGAGGAGCATGACGCGCTTGGGCTTGATCGGATTGCCGCAGTTCTGACACGCGGTCTCGGCGGGTTCGTGGTCCAGGCCGCAGCAGCGCGCGCCCTTGATGGTGTCGTAGACCGAGACCAGGATCGTCCGGTACTCGAATTGGTCTCTCAGTATCTTCTTGCCGAAGAAAGGCATGGCGCCTCCAGGCTCTGGCTTTCCGCCGTTTGTTTAAGGAACTGAACCGACACAGCGGTCTGCGGCCATCTTCAGCCTTCGCCAGCGAAAAATCAAGTCCGGGGCGGATGGCGGCCGGACCGTCCGCCCGACCGGGGGAGTCTTGATGAACTGCTCCGGCATTGATAAGGTTCTCAGTGCGTTTATATATGGAGAAAGGCCCCTATTACCGCGTGTGGGAGATCATCCCCGGCGCCCTGGTCTGGCTGACCCTGGTCCTGGCCGTGGTCTTGTCGTTCGTCAGCCCACTGCCGGTCATCTATTTCATCATCGTCTTCGACCTGTTCTGGCTGTTCCGGGTCTGTTATTTCGTCTTCTACGTGATCCTTTCCTGGCGGCGGTATCAGCGTGACATCCGCGTCGATTGGCTGGCCAAGGCGTCCGCGCTGCCGCGTTTCCGGAGCGTCTACCACCTGATCGTCCTGCCGTTCTCCAAAGAGGGCCCGGATATCGTCCTGACCTCGCTCAAGAGCTTGGCCGAGGCCGATTTCCCGGTCGCCGAGCGGTTCATCGTCGTCCTGTCCGGCGAGGAGCGCTTCCGCGAGAACTACGAAGCGGCCGTCGCCGCCGTCAAACGGGCGGGCTACGACTCCCGTTTCTTCCGTTTCCTCCCGACGCTGCATCCGAAGGACCTGCCCGACGAGATCCCCGGCAAGGGTTCCAACGCCAACTGGGCCGGCCACCGCGCCCAGGAGCTGATCGACCAGCTGGGTTTCTCTTACGACGACGTCATCGTCTCCAACTTCGACATCGACACCTGCGCTCATCCGCGGTACTTCGCCTGCCTGACCTACAAGTACCTGACCAACCCGCGGCCGACCCGCAGCTCCTACCAGCCGGTGGCCCTCTACAACAACAACATGTGGGATTCGCCGGCGGCCATCCGCGTCGCCGCCTTCGGCACCACCTTCTGGCTGCTGACCGAACTGGCCCGGCCGGAGCGGCTCTTCACCTTCGCCTCGCACAGCATGTCCTTCCGGGCCCTGGTCGACGTCGGCTTCTGGCAGAAGGACATCGTCACCGAGGATTCTCGCATCTTCCTCCAGTGCCTGCTGCGCTACGAGGGCGACTACTCGGTCGAGCCGATCTACGTGCCTGTCTCCATGGACACGGTCATGGCCGACACCCGCTGGCAGAGCCTGGTCAACCTCTACAAGCAGCAGCGCCGCTGGGCCTGGGGCGTCGAGCATTTCCCGTTCCTGATCGACCGGCTCCGCCGCGACAAGAAGTTCCCGCTCAGCAAGAAGATCTATCACGTCTGGACGCTGGCCGAGGGCATGTACTCCTGGGCGACCGCGCCGCTCCTGATCTTCATCCTCGGTTACCTGCCGCTCTGGCTGGCGCCCGAATCCCTCAAGTCGGCCGCGCTCTACCAGAACACGCCGCACACCCTGGAGGCGCTCATGACCCTGTCGATGCTCGGCGTCTTCGTTTCCGCCTTCCTGAGCTTCGGGCTGCTGCCGCCCCGGCCGGCCCACAAGAAACGCTACGAGACCGTCATCATGCTCCTGCAGTGGGTCCTGGTGCCCGTGACCTTCATCGTTTTCGGCGCCATCCCGGCCATCGACGCCCAGACGCGGCTGATGCTCGGCAAGTACCTGGGCTTCAACATCACGCAAAAGAGCCGGAAGACGACGGTCTGACAGCACCGCGCCGGCCTTTTTCATGCCGGCGCGTCGAGGTATCATTATCCGGCCGGCGCCAAGACACGCCCGCAAGCTATGGCCCGCGTTTCGATCAACATCGTCACCTGGAACAGCCTGAAATACCTCCCGGAGGCCCTGGAGTCCATCTCCCGGCAGACCTACCGGGATTTTTCCGTCCTGATCATCGACAACGCCTCGAGCGACGGCACCATCGAATACGTCCGCTCGGAACATCCCGAGGTCGCCGTCCTGCGCAACACCCACAACCTGGGCTTCTGCCGGGCCCACAACCAGGGCATCGCCTACGCCAAGGCCCACCTGAAGAGCGACAATGGCGACCCGCTCATCCTGATCACCAATCCCGACATCCTGCTCGAACCGGATTTCCTGGAGCGGCTGGTCAAGGAGATCGACCGGCGGCCGGAGGCAGGCAGCGCCGGCGGCAAGCTGCTCAAGGTCTATAAGAAAGGAAGCGTCGAGCTGGCCGAGACCGTGAAGACCGACGTCATCGACACCACCGGACTGAAGCTGTTCAGGTCGCGCCGCCTGGTCGACCGCGGCGCGGGCGAGACCGAGGCCGAGGGGCGCTACGACCGGCTGGAGGAGGTCTTCGGCGTGTCCGGCGCCGTGGCGCTGTACCGGCTGGAGGCGCTCGACGACGCCGCCCTGAACGACGAGTATTTTGACGAGGACTTCTTCGCCTACAAGGAGGACGTGGACCTGGCCTGGCGCCTGCGCCTGCGCGGCTGGTCGGCCCTTTACGTCCCCTGGGCCCGCGCCTATCATTATCGGACCGCCGCGGGCAGCGAGCGGGCCACGGCCCGCCAGATCGCCGCCGGCCGGCGGGGCCGCTCGCACCTGGTCAACGTCCTCTCCTACCGCAACCACTGGCTGACCCTGGCCAAGGATGATTTCTGCGTGAACCGCCTGCTGCATCTGCCCTGGATCGTGCCCTACGAGACCGGCAAGTTCCTGTACGTGCTGTTCCTGGAGCCGGCGACGCTCGCGGCCGTGCCCGGCTTCCTCCGGCTCTGGCCGAAGATGCGCCGCAAACACCGGATCATCATGAAGAACGCGCGCACCAAGCCCAAGTTCATGCGCCGCTGGATGGCCTGAAACTATGAGCGAAATGGAAAAAGGACCCGGATATTCGCCTGAGAGCGAGCGGCCGGAGAGCCGGCAGCTGACCCGTGAAGAGGTCGTCGAACGGATCGGCCGCGGCGAGGACCTCGAGCGGGCGCGGCTTTGCGATCTCGATCTCGCCGGCCTGTACCTGGAGAAGAGGAAGTTCCGCGGCGCTGATGTCCGCGGCCTCAAGCTGTTCAGGGAAGATCAGGCCGAGGCCGCCAACGTCCGCGAGACCGACTGGACCGACGCGACGGTGGGCGACTTCGGCGCGGAGACGGTCTTCGCTTACGCCGACGCCGAGGGCGCGACCTTCGGCTTCACCGAGACCCTGAACGCCCGCCGCGAGCGGCAGGCCCGGGCTGGCGGCAAACCGAAGGTCGAGGACAGCGGCGCCTACCTTAATTTCAACGGACAGCAGGCCAAGTTCGGCCGCAGCCGCTGGAACAACATCGACTTCGGCGGCGCCTGCGACAGCTACGAGTCGCGATTCCAAGGTGCCGACCTCGAGCGAGCGGTCTTCGCCGGCTGCGATCTGACCAATATCGACCTCAGTACCTCCAAGTTCGACGACCTGACCGTCGAGGACCCGGTCTCGCTGGCCGGTATGGCCATCGCCGCGGAGCAGGTCGAAGCCGTGGCCCGCGGTCTCAGGTACTCGGACCCGC
>JBAIXY010000042.1:0-7535 GCA_037916205.1 Vicinamibacterales bacterium
TTAATGCCGGTCCGCTTTCAGTTATCTCATGAGGAACCGGGACTCGAAGGGCATTTCGCGGGCTGCCTTTAATGGCAGTCTGCAAAAACCTGGACTGCGGGTGAGGTGCGGGGCAGGGGTAGGGGTCCCAAGATCCGAGCGCCGAAGGAGCAGGATCCCCAGCAGCCTCAAAACAATCGATTTTTGCGTAGTTGTCCCGGTGTCGCATCCGGATCGACCAGACGGTCAGGAACCCGCTGACGTCGTGAATGGCGGTTTTTCGGGATTGTTCTTGGGCTGATGTTACCGCGGTTCGAAGAGCGGAGCTCAGTGACCCGCCTGAAAATGTCCGTTATAATGGAAGGGCATAAATCTTCCAGCGATTTCCTATGAAAAAATCTACCCTGGTCATCACCGCCGTCGCCCTGATCATCGGAGGCATCGGCGGAGGCTTCATCATCCATCAGTATCTGCGGACGCCTCCCGCAACCAAGACCGGTCCGTCACCGATCACAGCTCCGACCCCCGCTCTCAGCGCATCGACGGTGCAGGTCAGCGAAAAAGATAAGGACTCGACCCTGCGTGTCGAGAACGGGACCGTCATCGATCTGGTGTTGAGCAGCACTTACTGGAAGATCCAGCCGGCGGCCGGCGTAGTGCTGAAGCCGATCCTGCCCGAGCCGATCGTCACCGGCGTACTTTCACATCCGCCCGGCATGGGTACCGGCACGGTCGAGATGAAGTACCAGGTCGTCCAGGACGGCACTGCGACCATCAGCGCCTCGCGCACGACCTGCGGCGAAGCCTTGCGTTGCACCGGTACGCAGGGTGAATTCATGGTGACCATCGTCGCCGGCGCGTCTGGGAGCGCGGCGGCGGCGCCGTCAACCGTACTGGTCTCGGACGAGGACACGACGAAGTACTGCAACGGCACCGTGATGGATTCGGACGGCTATCGCAAGACCATCATCAAGATACAGCCATTCGTTCCGGCGCCGGCCTCCGTGAGCCAGGCGGACCGCCTCCGTGCCGTGCTGGCGGCCTCGACCACGGGTATGTGCAAGACGATCATTACCGGCCTCGACGTCACGGTCAATGATGGCGCGGCGCACATCCCGCCGATCGATGGCTGGGCGGGCGTTTCCATCACCATGTGCAGTTGCAAGCCGCAGGTCGAAGTGAACCTCCTGCGACAGCCGGGCATCACCAGTGTCGTTTGGGAATGAAGATTTTTTTGGTTTGTTTCTGCGTGGCGTATCAAGGCTCCTCTATAAGAAAAAGGCTCGAGAGATAAGATCCTGAGCGTCATTCAGTCTTTTATCCAGTATGGATATCACTATTTTTCTAACGAGATTTTGGGGAAGTTTGTTCATGATCCTTGGCGGGCTGTCGGTTGGCGCAAAGTTCTTAGGAAGGGTCATTGAGTATACCGAGGACAAAACCATCACGATATCGACCGGTTACATCACCTTTTTGCTGGGTCTGGCCACCGTCGTCGCGCACAATATCTGGGTCGCCGACTGGCGGGTCGCTATCACTATTTTAGGCTGGGTCACATTATTCAAAGGAATCGAAAAGATCGGATTCCCTGACCGCGTGAACAAAAAAGCCAAGATGTTCAAGGGCGGGCAGGTGCTTTGGGGCGGCATAATATTTCTCATCGGCGCCTGGTTCTTCTGGTTGAGCTTTAAATAGACCGTAAACTTTAAAAACATGTTGCGTTGCACCCCGTTTCTTTTATTCGATGGAAATTGCGCCGAAGCGATGACTTTCTATCATGAATGCCTTGGTGGAGAATTGACCCTGACAAAGTTGGGCGACACGCCGATGAAAGACATGTTTCCGTCAAAGAAGCACGGGCGGATGATCAATGCCCATCTGATAAGCGGTGATATTGAATTGTCAGCATCAGATTGGATGGCTTCGCCGGACCTTGATCCAATACAAGGAAATACATCTGCTATTTTTGTTATTGGAAAAAGCTACGATGAACTGAAGACGGTTTTCGATAAACTCAAAGATGGAACAAACAATACTAGACTTCAAGAGCTGCATGACATGCCGTTCGGGATCTATGGGCAGTTTTACGATAGATATGGTGTCCAATGGATCTTTAAAGGAGATGTAAGAAAATAGGTAGTGTATTTGTTCGTATGGAAAATCCAGCCCCCCAAACTCAGATCGTCCAGTCTCCCGCAAGGAAAAGATCGAAGGCCAAAATAATATTGATCGTCGTGTTATTGGTTATCGTAGGAATAGCAGTTGCTTCATACTTATATTTGGGCGCGACCGAGAGCATGACCTTTTCCTCCGATATGGAGATCGGCGGCCGTCCCACCTGGAGCCAAACCCGCACGTATTACGTGAACATCAAGTCTGAATCGTTGTGCGACCTGTTCGGCGGCGAATGGACAACGAATGTGGGCGCCTGGCAAAAGCTCACCGCCTGCTACGTAAAATAGCCTTCGGAGGCATCAAAAAATCCCCTTCGACGGGGATCTTTTGATACATGGGCGAATTGACACGAAGCCATCAATTTCCTAGGCTGACTATTATATTGCCATTTGGCACCACCGCGCATGGGCATTGAGACCGTCGTTGTCATCATTGTCGTTATTCTGGCGCTTTTGTTCGATTTCACGAACGGTTTTCATGATGCCGCCAACCAGGTCGCGACCGCGATAAAATCCGACGCCATCAAACCCCTCCGGGCCCTGCTCATCGCGGCCACGTTCGATTTCGTCGGCGCGTTCTTTCTCGGCAGCAAGGTCGCCGAGACGCTCGGCAAGGGCATCGTGGACCCCCACCTGATGACCAAGGGGGCTTCCAGCGTGCTGGTCATCGTCGCCGCCCTCCTCGGGGCGATCCTCTGGAACCTGTGGACCTGGAAGACCGGGACGCCGTCGTCGTCATCGCACGCGCTCATCGGCGGCCTCCTCGGGGCGTTCGTGGTCGGCTGGGGCTTCGCGCCGGTGAACTGGATCAAGGTGCTCAGCGTCTTTGCCATCCTCATCGCTTCGCCTCTGATCGGCTTCGTCGTGGCCTCGACGCTGACCCGCGTCGTCATCTTCGTAAGCTCGATCGTCTCTTTACCCACGAAAGCCAACGCCTTTTTCCGGAGGGCGCAGTACGCGACGCTCATCTCCCAGGCGCTCTCCCACGGCACCAACGACGCGCAAAAGACGATGGGCGTCATCGTCTTCGTCCTGACCATTTCGGGAATGTACGCCCAGGCGCCGGGAGAGTCGTTCATTCCCGCGTGGGTCACGCTGGCCTGTTCGATCGCCATCGCGATCGGCGCCTTGAGCGGCGGCTGGCGGATCATCCGCACCCTGGGCTGGGGGATCTACGACATCAAACCGGTCCATTCTTTTACTTCGCAATTCTCCTCGGCGTCCATCATTTACCTCTCCTCGCTGTTCGGATATCCGATCTCGACCACGCAGGTCATCTCGTCTTCGGTGATGGGCGCCGGCGCGGCGGAGAACCCGCGGCGCGTCCACTGGGAGGTCGCCAAGGACATGGCCTTCGCCTGGCTCGTCACCATTCCGGCTTCGGCCGCGGCTTCAGCGACGTTCCTTCTTTTTTTCAGGGGAAAATTCATCTACGTCATCGGAATCATTATCAGCGCAACATTGATATATATGATCTGGAAAAAACTGTCGGCGGCGCGCTTCTTCCCGAAGCAGATCAATTTCCTGAACCTGCTGTCGGAACAGGCGGGGATCGTCTTCGAGGGACTGAAGACCGCGCAAAAATATTGCGAGCAGCCGAGTCCGGAAACGGCGAAGACCGTTGACAAGGCGGAGAAGATGGCCGACGAGGCGCATCACAACATCATCGCCAAGGTCCGGAGCACCTTCATCACCGGCAAATACGACCGGCACAACATCGAGAACCTCTCCCAGAAGATCGACGACATCATGGACGAATCCAAGAAGGCGGTCTTCAGGATGGAAAAATTCGAGGTCCCGCCCGACGATTACATCGTCGAAATGCTCGGCAAGCTCTCGGAGGCGGTCGTACTCATCAAAGAAGCCATCGAAACGCTCGGGACCGACCCGGAGCGCTGCGGCGATCGCATCAGGGCCGCGCGAAAACGCGAGAACACCATTCAGCACATCTACGAGGCCTGGTATAGCAAGACCGAGGGCGAGATCAGGGTGGACGTCGAAAAGCTCCCTCCGGACCAGGTCCGGAGCGTCCTCAGCGCCATGATCAGGAACCGCGACGAGGAGAAGGTGCAGAACGAGTTCATCAAGGCCGCCGAGGCCGTGGTCATGGCGTCGGTGGAACTCGAGACCATTCTCGCGAAGATCGCGTAGAATGGAAGTATGACCATCGCCAAGCCTGACCTGCCCAAGCCGAAGACCATCGCCGTGTCCGGGGAGCCGGCGGCCAAGGTCTATTTTCTAAAATACATCAAATATCCGTTGCTGCCGGGCATACCGGCGAAGGTCGAAGGCCTGATGCCGTTGCTTGATAAACTGGCCTTCACCTACGATCGCGCGTCAAAAGAGGACCGCCAGGCCTACCGGATGCAGATCATCGAGTACATGTTCAACAAGGCCGCGCTCGGCAGGCGGATCGAAGAGCCCTCGTCGGACGAACCGGGGCTGCTGGCCGCCCTGGGATCCGTGCTCTCGCGCTGCCGCGGCGCGCTGCCCGGTCCCTTTTTGCACATCTTCGTGCTGCCGCGCTTCTCGGCGCGGTCGGGGGTCAACGGCCACGCCGCCGGCGATAACATCTTTTTCTTGTACGTCAACTTCAAGGCCGACTGGAAAAAACGGTTTGACCTGATCGTCGCTCACGAATATTTCCATCTGGCCACGCCGCTCCCCGCATCGCGTGCCTTGACGCTCGGCGAGCACATGATCGACGAGGGTCTTTCGACGCTCTTCGGCGAGGAGATCAGCGGCCGAAAGGATAACGCGCGGCCCATGAGCGCTGATGAGGTGAGGCGTTGGCTGAAAAAACTGCGGCCCCGATTCGCGGAGCCGGCCAACGCGAGGAATATGAGAGAGGTGGTGAGCGGCGCCGCCGATGGCCGCAAGGACCTCGGTTACTCGCTCGGCTACGCGATCTGCCGCGAGGCGCTTACCTCGCTGCGTTCCGGAGGCTGGCCGGAGATCGCGCGCTTGCCATACGCCGACATATTCCGCGTCGGAGAAAGGCGCATCCGGTCGATCAAATAAAATAACGCCCCATCAAGCGATGGGGCGTTCGAGTTTCAGGCGGCCTTTTCCGAGGCGGCCCCCTCCGGGCGGGTCCGAAGGCCGATCACCCGGCCGACCGGCAGAAAGTACAGGGCCGCGGCCACTATGCTGCCGAAGACGGCCAGGGCGCCGCCGGCATCGACGGCCGGCGATGAGTCCTGCGCCAGGCCGGTCATGATCACCATGACGGCCAGGCAGTCGAAGAGCGTCTTGACCTTGCCGGCCGTCTTGGCGGCCACGGTCTGCGCCAGCGCTTCGCCGCTCAGCTTCCGGCCGCGGACCAGCCGGTACATCCTGACCAGGGTGATGCCGGCCGCGTAGAGCACGCTGGCTCCGGCGAGAGCCAGGATCCAGGGCGGCAGCCGCTGCCAGACGGCGAAGAGCGCGCCGCAGAAGATCAGCTTGTCGGCCAGCGGGTCGAGGAAGGCGCCGCTCGGCGTGCACATGCCCTTGATGTGGGCGATCGCTCCGTCGAGGACATCGAGCGCCATGGCCAGGACGAAGAAGGCCAGGGCCGTCCAGAAACGGCCGTCCGACAGGGCCCGGAAGATCGGCACCGCCAGCGCGGCGCGCAGCAGGGTGACGAAGTTCGGGGTGACCCAGTCGGGCAGGGCCTCGACGAGTCTGCGGCAGGTCTTCGACCAGGTTTTCAGGTAGACGATGCGTTCGATGAGCGACGACGGGGTCTTGGCGCCTGAATTCATGCTCAGCTCCAGTCTTTTTGAATGAACTGGCCCGACCTTAGCATATTTTCGCGGAAAAATCAAGCCTGCCGGCCCCGCGTTGGCCGCTCCAATGTTGACTAATGCTGTTCCGCCCGTATCATTCGTACGTCCGGAAGGTAGCCGAAAGGAGGCTATCATGGATCGCCGCTGGCGTTGGGGATTCATCGCCCTGTTCGTCTTCTTCGCTCTGAATTCGCCGACCGAGATCTATTTCCTCCTGCCGCAGCTCATCTGGCGCGCCGGCGACCCGGTGGCCTGGGCGATGCGCACCTACAGCTACCTGGACCCTGTCCTTTTCGCGCCGCCCGTCCATCTCAAGATGATGTGCGGCACCGACTTTTTCTTCCTGTTCTTCCTGCACCTGTTCACCATCGTGGCCCTGGCCAAGCGGTGGGATCACGCGGCGCGGTTCGTCGGCACCGTCGACTGCGCCATGCTGACCTACTCGCTGGTCGTCTTCGTCGGCGCGGATATCCTCGCGCCCGTCCCCGGCACCAGCCTCTGGTGGGTGTTCGGCTGGAATTCGGCCTATATCCTGGGCGCTCCGCTCTTCATCATCTATTCCGGACTCTCGCTTTGGCGCGAACGGAAAACGACGCGGACCGCCGGGTAGCGCTTCGGCCTGACACGACCGCCGGTCATCTTGCCGGCGGTTTTTTTGATGAACCGGCCGCGCGTGATAAAATATGCAGGTAACACGACCCATTATGAACCGTCCATCGGGAAAACTTCGGACCATCGCGGGCGCGGTCATCGTGCTCGGCTTGGCCGGGATGATCGCCATCATTTACGTTGCCAAGCAGGCCCAGCCGGTCAAAGAGCCGACCGTCGAGGCTCTTCGGGCGCCGTCCGACGGCAGTATCGCCATCAGGCTGACCGAAACCGCTTACCGGCCTTTCGACGTCATGACCGTCGAGGCCGCCGGTCTCGATCCGGCCGCCGCGACCTCGGTCGTTTTCACCTCGATCGACGGACGGACCATGGTCGTGCCGGCGATGCGTGTCACGGCCTCCGAGGTCGACGTGCCCGTGCCGCCGGCCGCTTACGACCGGGCCAAAGGAGGTTTCGGTCCCGAATTCGTCTTCATCAAGGTGGTCCAGATGACGAAGACCGGCGACAAGCTTTCGGTGCGGACCTCCGGCAAGCTGGCCCAGCGCCTGATCAAGACGCCGTCCGTTCCCGCATTCATCAGATCCAAAGACGGCGCCGCGGCTCCGCAAGGCCTGGTCACCCTGGTGTTCGCCGCCGCCGCGCTCGGCACGCTGAACACGGCCGCGGAAAAGGCGCCGGCTGACCAGCCGGAGATCGCCGCGGCTTTTTCCCGGGCGAAGCAGGGGATGGAGCAGCTGATCGCCGCGGTGCGGAAACTGATGGCCGATCCGAAGGCCAGGGTCGAACTGCCGGCCGCCGGCGGCAAGAGGTCCGCTTTCACGATGGACGACCTGGCCTGGCTCGACTCGGTCTTCACCGCCTATCTCGGCGCCGCCAATGACCGCAAACTGTTGGCGGCGGACGACGCCGGTCCGATTCCCTTCGTATCCGTTGCCCACGCCCAGTTCACGGCCGGCTGCCGCGAGAGCATTCTGAAGAACACGGAAGGCTACGAGTCCACCCT
>JBAIXY010000043.1:0-2518 GCA_037916205.1 Vicinamibacterales bacterium
CCGCGGTCAGGTCGAGTTCCAGCAGGGAGACGCCGACGTCGATGCCGAAGCGGCCCAGGACCGCCGGATGGACCTCGCCCAGGGCGCCCACCGACCGGCCGGCCAGGGTGATCCGGGCGCTGCGGCCAGGGTGCCAGAGCTTGCTGTCGCGGTTCATGGGCTGGAGTTCGGCTGTTTCCAGGCCGACGCCGCGGCAATACGTCTCGAAGACGCCCTTGGCGGCGCGGAAACGCGTCTCCGGATCCTTGTCCGTCGAATAGATCCCGATCAGCAGATGCGACCGCTCCTCCGGCAGGTCGCCGGTCCGCGGCTCGTAGACCAGGCTGGCCTCGAAGACCCTGCCCTCGGGGAACAGCCCCTGGTTCTCCTTGATCGTCAGGAGCGCGCCCGGCACGAGGCTGGGGCGCATGAACTCGAAATCGGACGACAGCGGATTGGCCAGGCGCAGGCAGGCCGCCGGGTCGAAGCCGCAGCGCTCCAGCAGTTCGCGCGAGACCAGCGAATAGCTGATCAGTTCGGTGTGGCCGGCGCCCTTGAGCAGGTCGCGACTGGCCTCCTCGAGGCGCAGCATCGGGCTCGGCGGCACGACCGGGATCTCGCCCGCCGGGATGACCGAAGGCAGGTTGTGGTAGCCGTAGACACGGGCGATCTCCTCGGCGAAGTCGCGCTCGCCCTCGATGTCCCGCTCGCGCCAGTAAGGCACGGCGATCTCGTACTTGGAGTTCTTGGCCGTGCCGGTCCGGCCGACGATGGCGAAGCCCAGGGCGCGCAGGATCGACAGCATCTTGGCCTTGGGGATCTTCACGCCGATGATCTCCTCGGCCTTCTGCGGCCGGAAGACGAATTTCGCTTTCTTATGCGGCTCGAAGCCGGTGTCGACGGCGTGGCTGGCCAGCCGGCCGCAGGCCGCTTCCTGGCAGAGCTCCACGGCCCGGGCCAGCGCGGCCGTGGTCAGTTCCTCGGGCAGGCCCTTCTCGAACCTGAGCGAGGCGTCGCTCATCAGGTTGAGGGCGCGGGCGGTGCGCCGGACCGAGACCGGGTCGAACGTGGCCGACTCGAAAACGATGGTCTTGGTGTCGGCGTGCACGGCCGAATCCTCGCCGCCCATGACGCCGGCCACGGCCATCGGCTTTTCGGCGTCGGCGATGACCAGCTGATCGGCGCCGAGCTCCATCGTCCGGCCGTCGAGCATGAGCAGTTTCTCCCCCGCCTTGGCCGTGCGCACGACGATGGTCTTGCCGGCGACCTTGTCGTAGTCGAAAGCGTGCATCGGCTGGCCGTACTCCAGCATCACGTAATTGGTGACGTCCACGACGTTGTTGATCGGGCGGATGCCGGCCAGCCGCAGGCGGTTCTTCAGCCACCAGGGCGACGGGCCGACGGTGATGTTGTCCATGACCACGGCCTGGTAGCGGGCGCATAGCCGGGGCGACTGGTTGCGGACGGCGATCTCCTGGATCTTGGCCGACTTGGGCAGCGACGGCATCACCGGCTCCTTCCAGGTGAACTTGCCGCCGAGGATGGCCGCGGCCTCACGGGCCAGCCCGACGATGGAGAAGGCGTCCGGCCGGTTGGTGGTCACTTCGATGTCGAACACGGTGTCGTCGAGCCCGAAGGCCTTGGCCAGGGACGTCCC
Source organism: Vicinamibacterales bacterium (assembly GCA_037916205.1). Classification (GTDB taxonomy): domain Bacteria; phylum Patescibacteriota; class Patescibacteriia; order SG8-24; family SG8-24; genus JBAIWZ01. The sequence continues at coordinate 1,637 of JBAIXY010000043.1, forward strand.
CGGCTTGGACTTGCACCAGCTGACGTCCATGATCTCCTTGTCGGCGTGCGGGAAGGCGTCGGCCAGGCCGATCTCGTTGGCCCCGCAGATCATCCCCTCGCTCTTCACGCCGCGGATCTCGGCCGGCTGGAGCTCGACCGGGTCGCCCTGCCCGTGCCAGCGCACCTTGGCGCCGATCAGGGCCACGACCACCTTCATCCCGACGGACAGGTTCGAGCCGCCGCAGACGATGTCCAGTTCCTGCTTGCCGATGTCGGTCCGCACCAGGCGCAGCTTGTCGGCGTTCGGGTGCGGGTTCACGGCCAGCACCTTGCCGATGACCATGTTCTCGAAGAGCGGCGCCTGCGGATATTGGCGTTCGACCGAGGGCCCGCAGAGCGAGACCTTGCGCGCGAAACCTTCGGCGTTCTCCTTGACGTCGACGTAATCGCGGATCCAGTTGTACGAAGCCAGCAGATTCATGTGGTCTCGCGGCCTGTCAGGCCGGCCGCGCCGCCGGCTGTCAGGCCTTGGGCGGCGGCATCCTGCCGACGTTCTTGGTCCTGATCAGCACGTAATAAAGAATGGCGGCCAGCCAGTACATGTTGACGAACAGGCTGATCAGCAGGATGGCCAGCCAGGCGGACCTTTCAGGGAAGTCCCTCTTAACGCAATCGAGGACCATCACGACCCAGAGGATGAACAAAGCGACGCAGACCAGGGCGAACAGGGCGACGAACAGGCCGAAACCGCCGAGCCAGCCCATCATCGGCCAAGGATACATCATGCTATAGCCCCAGCTGGGACCCCACTGGGAATTCCACCCCGGACCGGCGGCCAAAGCCGCGAGGGGCGAGAGAGCGGCGAACGCCGCAGCCGAAGCGAGAATTAACTTACGCATAC
>JBAIXY010000044.1:0-3577 GCA_037916205.1 Vicinamibacterales bacterium
AAGAAGTTCACCTCGCGGCGGTACCAGTCCATGAACTCGTCCATCCTCGAGAACGGGATGAAGGTGTCCACGGTCACCGGGATCATGTCGGACGGGATGAAGCGGCGGAACTTGTCGACCAGGCGGAGGACGGCCGTCGAGTCAACGAACTTGCCGAAGAACAGACGCCCCAGGAACGACCTGGGCGTCACGTTGGTCACGCCCTTGTCGTAGCGGAAGAAGTAGTCCGGAGTCCGCAGATAATCCTCTTGGCGCGTCTTGGTGCTCAGGTAGTAGATCCGCATCCAGTCGTAGCGGTGGGCGTACGGCGCGCGGTCGGCGAAATTGCCGACGCTCAGGACGAGTTCCGTCGGCGAATGGATTATGCCGTCCATGAAATCGACGTCGCGGGCCTCGTAGTGCTTCCAGACGGCCGCCTTGTACGACGCCAGGTCGCCGTATTTCTCGTAAACCACGTGGACGAACGGTTTGGCCGGCGCCAGCCTGAACTTCAATTTCGAGATGATGCCGAGCGTGCCGAACGTCCCGTGGACCATCTGAAAGATCAGGCTGTTCTCGTTGTCCGGCGCGCAGGTCAGGACGTCGCCTTTGGCCGTGATGACCTCGTACTCCAGGCAGGAGTCGTGGAAGCCGCCGACCTTGTAGGACATCGACTCGATCGAGCAGCCGGCGACCGCGCCGCCGATGGTGATGGTCTTCAGTTCCGGCACCACGAAGGGAACCAGGCCGTGCTTCATCGTGGCTTTGACCAGGTCGACGAAGGTGACGCCGGGCTCGGCGACGCAGACGCGCTGTTCCGGATCGATGCTCAGGATCTCGTTCAGGTCGCTGATGTCGAGCTTCTCGTCCAGGAACCTCTTGTCGCCGGGCTTGGGCACTTCGTGCGACACCGCTTTCTTCTTAAGCGACAGCGGCGCTTTGCTCTGGCGCGTCTTCAGTTGGGCGGCGATCCTGGCAACTTTTTGCTCGTGGGTCGGCATATCTAAGACTCTTCCGGTCACTTGCAGACGCAGATGTTGTACGGGCCGCCGGGCGTGATGTTGTCCACCGAAGCGTAGGTCGAGTCCGCCTCGGGGCAGGGACACGGCGCCTTGACGATGCCGCCGCTGACCCGAACGCCGTTCTGCACGGACCCGCACGACGGGGTCAGCCGAACCGGGCATTTCGAACCTGGCGCGGATGCGCCGGAGTCGATCTTGGGCAATTTGATGAGGCCGAATTGCGCCGCGCCGGCGACGGCCAGCAGGGCCAGCCCGAGTATGATCGGGATCGCTGCCGACCTGTTCGGTTTTTTGCCTTCCGGCGGCTTGGTTCCTTGGTTGGCGTCAGCCATATCGCGGCTTGGGTGTTAGCGGTCTGCGACCGACATACCACGGCATTATACACGAAACGACCGTTTTTGAGGGTCCGGCGCGGGGCCGCCGGATCTCGATGACGAAAACGCCGGGCATTCAGCCCGGCGCTGCCCGATCCCGGTTATTTTTTCGGCCGACGCACGCGACCGCCTCCCCTGACGACCTTCATCAGCTCCCGCATGAAATAAGGCAGGTCCATCGGGTGGCGCGAGGTCACCAGATTACCGTCCACGACGACCTCGGCATCTTCCCAAAGCCCGCCGGCCTTCTTCACCGTTTCGGGCACGCCGTCGTGCCAGATCGACGTCAGCCGGCGGCCTTTGACGACGCCGGCGTCCGCCAGGGTCCACGGCCCGTGGCAGATCGAACCGACCGGCTTCTTCTTGTCGAAGAACGACCTGGCGATCTGGCGCGCTTTCTCGATCTTGCGCACGGTCGCCGGCGCGCCATCCGGCGATCCGCCCGGAATGATCAGCAGGTCGTACTTGTCCGGATCGACCTCGTCGATGGACACTGTCGGCATGAGAGCGTAGCCGTTCTCGCCGGAGATCTTTTCTTTTTTCGGAGCGGCGACGTCGACCTGGACGCCTTCTTCCATTAGACGGAACAGAGGAAAGAAGACCTCCATGTCCTCGAACTGGTCGGCCGTGATGATGACGGCTTTTTTGACGCGCGGCATATGGATACGATCAAGGACACTGAGCGGCATTATAGGCGTTCAGGCACCCTTTCATGCAGTCCGACCTGACGGTCTTGGACCTCAACCAGGCGCCGATGCAGTTGTTGCTGCAATTGGACTTGGCGATGAGATCGTTGATCGGGCTGCAGCCTGACTGGCAGGCGTTGTATTCGTCCATGGTCACCTCGGCCGGGCAGTCGGCCTGGCACTGCTTGAGGGTCGCCTCTTTCTGCTGAGAACAGGTGGGCCCGGGCGTCGGCGGAGGCTTCGGTGTCGGCGATGGCACCGGCGTGATGTCCAGGTCCGGCGCAGGCTTTGGCTTCGGCTTCGGGGCCGGTTCCGGCTTAGGCGACACGACCTCATAGCCGCCCTTGTCCGGTCCGACCGGGTCCAGGTCCAGCGCTTTTCCGTAGTCCAGGATCGGCGCCGCCTCGACCAGCGGGCCGGCCGGTCCTACCTCGACATAGTGCAGCCTGTCCTTCAACAGCGAGAGAATGGCCTTGGCGTCCAGACAACTGATCTGTTTCATCCCTTTGCAGACGATGTTGTTCAGGCCGACGATCTGGTCGAGCAGGCTCAATGACGGCGCGCCGGCCGGCATTTCAAGGTAACCGTCGGCGATCGTGGCGCCGGCCGTGGTCAACGCGTCCCACTTCGGCAGCTGGCCGGTGATCAGGAGGTCGGTCACCTGGGCGAAGGCGATCGAGGCGAACACCTGCCAGGCCACGGACAGGCCGCCGGTCAGGATGCCGAGGGCGACCTGCGACGGGATGAAGACGAAATATCCGGCGAACTTGGCCAGGTCGGACATCACGCCGCCCGCGCTGGCGGCCGCGTTCGCCTGGTTCTCGGTCTGCTGGCAGAGCAGTTCTTCCCAGCCGCCGAGGGCGGAATCGTAGCCTTCCGTATTATTCAGGATGCTCTCACGGCAGCCGGCAGTGAACTGGGCGTGGGCGACGGATACGAAGGGAAGCGGGCCGGCGTTGTCCGCCGCCAAAAGTTTGCGGTCGTTGGCGGCGCCGAGATAGGCGGTGAAGACGGAGTCGAGCCAGGCCAGGTCGTCCATCGTGAAAGCGGCCTTCCGGCCGCCGCCGGCCGGCAGTTCGACCCTGGCCTTCGGGTCGGCCATCAGCTTCCGCACCGCGGCGATCAGCTGCTCCATCCCCTGCCTCGCCTGCGAAAAGGCCGCGGCGATCTTTGGCTGGTCGGCCGGCGCCTTTTCCGCCGCCGTGTTCAGCGTACCGAGCGCGGCGGCGGCGAACACCAGGGTGACCAGGCCTTTCGGGGCCGCGGCGCCGTCTTTGGACCTGATGAACGCGGGAACAGACGGCGTCTTGATCAGGCGCTGGGCCAGCTTGCCGGAGGTCCGCACCGAAAGCTTGTCGCCGGTCTTCGTCATTTGGACCACCTTGATGAAGACGAATTCGGGACCGAAACCTCCTTTGGCCCGGTCGTAAGCGGCCGGCGGCACGGGTACGTCGACCTCGGAGGCCGTGACGCGCATCGCCGGCACGACCATGGTCCGTCCGTCGATCGAGGTGAA
>JBAIXY010000045.1:0-9534 GCA_037916205.1 Vicinamibacterales bacterium
GCACCGACTGGCAGGCCCGCCGCCTGAACGTCCGGGTCAAACGCAAGAGCGGCGAGATGCAGTTCGTCCACACGCTGAACGGCACGGCCTTCGCCGTCGGCCGCACCATCATCGCCATCATGGAGAATTTCCAGCGCGAGGACGGCTCCATCCAGGTGCCGCCGGCGCTCGTGCCCTACATGGGCGGCCGCACGGTCATCGGCCCGCGCTAGGATTATGGTCGGCTCCGGCAGCAAAACCTGGGTCGAGGTGTCGCGTTCGGCCTTGCGGTCGAACGCGGCCGCGTTGAAAAAAGCGGTCGGCCGCGGCGTGAAGCTGATCGCCGTGGTGAAATCCAACGCCTACGGCCACGGCCTGCCCGAAACGGTTAAAGCCGGCGGCGATCAGGCCGACTGGTTCGCCGTGGACTCGACCTTCGAGGCCAAGGCCGTGCGACGGGCAGGTTCACGCAAACCGGTGCTGATCCTGGGCTACACGCCGGATTGGCTCCTGCGCGACGCGGTGCGCCAGGGCTTCAGCCTGACCGCCTACAATCCGGAAACCATCCGCGCCGTAGCCCGCGCCGCTACCAAGGCAAGGCCGGCCAAGGTCCACCTGAAAATGGAAACCGGCACTTCGCGGCAGGGGATTCTCTACGACGACCTGCCAGGCATCCTCAAACTCATCGCCAAGTACCCGCAGATCCGCATCGAGGGCGTTTCCACCCATTACGCCAACATCGAGGACACGACCGACCCAGCCTACGCCATGCGCCAGCTGAAGCGTTTTCAGGGGTCGCTCGATCTGGTCCGCGCCGCCGGTTTCAAGCCTGAGATCGTTCACACCGCCTGCAGCGCCGCCGCCATCCTGTATCCGCAGACCCGCTTCAGCGGCGTGCGCACCGGCATCGCCCTCTACGGACTCTGGCCCTCGGCCTCGACGCGCCAGAGCGCCTCCGGTTCCGGCCTGAAGCTCCGCTCGGCCCTCACCTGGAAAACGATCGTCGCCCAGGTCAAACGCCTGCCCAAGGGCACGCCGATCAGCTACGGCCTGACCGAACGTCTGCGCCGCGACTCGACGGTCGCCGTCCTGCCCGTCGGCTACTGGGACGGCTTCGACCGCGGCTTCTCTTCGGTCGGCCAGGTCCTCATCAACGGACGGCGGGCCAAGGCGCTCGGCCGCGTCTGCATGAACATGTGCGTCGTAGACGTCACCGGCATCCCCGGCGTCCGCCCCGGCTCGGAGGCCGTGCTACTCGGCCGGCAGCGAGGCTTGGCCATCACCGCCGAAGAAGCGGCCGAACGGCTCGGCACGATCAATTACGAAGTGGTCACCCGCATCAATCCGCTGATCCCGCGGGTTTTGGTCAAATAAAGACATGGCAGCGCGCAAGAAGATCAACGTGGCGGTCATCTATGGCGGACGCTCCGGCGAGCACGAGGTTTCGGTGCTGTCGGCCGCTTCGGTGATCTCGGCGCTGAACAACAAGAAATATTCCGTCCGGCCGATCATGATCGGCAAGGACGGCCGCTGGCACACCATCGGCCAGCTCAAGCCCGATTCCGGCCTGGCCGCCCTGGCCGATCCGGACAAGTCGGTCCTCGGGCCGGCCAAGAACGCCTGTCTGGCCGTCGGCACGGTCAGCGGCCCGTCGGACGAAGGCGTGGACGTGGTCTTCCCGCTGGTCCACGGCACCGGCGGAGAGGACGGCAGCCTCCAGGGATTCCTGGAGCTCGCCGGCAAGCCCTACGTCGGCAGCGGCGTCCTGGGCTCGGCCCTCGGCATGGACAAGGCCGTGCAGAAGAAACTGTTGAAAGGCGCCGGCCTGCCGGTCGTGCCCTGGATCGATCTCAAGGCCCAGGACTGGGAAGCCCGGCGTCCGGAGATCGTCCGCGCCGCCGAAAAAACGCTGCGCTATCCCATGTTCGTCAAGCCGGCCAACCTGGGTTCGTCGGTCGGGATATCCAAGGCTCATGACCGGGAGGAACTCGTCAAAGGCGTCGCCCTGGCCCTGCGCTACGACACCAAGGTGCTGATCGAAAAAGGCATCGTGAACGCCCGCGAGATCGAATGCGCGGTGATCGGCGACGACGCCGAGGTCCGCGTTTCGGTGCCCGGCGAGATCGTGCCGTCCAACGAATTCTACGATTACGAGGCCAAATACATCGACGGCCGGTCGGAGATGCGCATTCCGGCCGAACTCCCGGCCGCCCTGGCCAAACGCGTCCGCTGCTGCGCCGAGCGGGTTTTCCGGACGCTCGAGACCCACGGCTACGCCCGCGTGGACTGCTTCGTCACCAGGGGTCCGCGGCCGAAGGTCTACATCAACGAGATCAACACCATCCCGGGTTTCACCCGGTTCAGCATGTTCCCGAAACTCTGGGAGGCCAGCGGACTGCCCTATGACCAGCTGCTCGACGTCCTGATCGGCTACGCGCTCGCCCGCGGCGAACGGCAGTCCCGGCTCGAACGGTCCTACGAGCCGAAACGGAAAGGAGGAGAGGGGAGATGAGACGCATCCGGCACGGCATAGCGCATCGTCTGGGCATGCCGGGGCGGTCCTTCCGCCCCAAGAGCTTGGGCAATCCGCTGTTCGCCAATTCGCGGCGCAACCGCAAGAGCGAGCTCGGCCAGCGCGCCAAGCTGGCCGCCTGGCTGGCCATTCCCGCCGCCGTCGTCATCGCCGCCGGCTGGCTGCTCTACTGGAGCCCTTATTTCAAGATCAGGAACATTGCCGTGACCGGCGCCTCGGCGGCCACCGAGTCGTCGATCAAGGGGATCATCAACGACCGGCTGGCCAAGAACTGGCTCGGACTGCTGCCGCAATCGAGCATTTTCGCTTTTGACAAGTCGGCCGCCATCCGCGACATCAACGCCAAGTTCTTCCTGGACTCGCTTGAACTGAAAAAGAAGCTGCCCGGCGAGCTGCTGATCGACATCAAGGAAAAGACGGTGCGCGGCGCTTTCCTCATCGGCAACCGTTTCCTGGCCATCGACGAGCTGGGCTTCGTTCTGCGCGACCTGGCCAATTCCGAGATCGAGGCCCTGGGCGAACTGCCGCCGGGCTTCGTTTCGGCGCCCGTTTCGGAACTGGGCGCCCAGGTGGTCGAGCTGCCGGCTCCTAAGGCTGCCGCCGGCCAGGCGAAGCCTTCGGCGGCCGAGCCGGCGAAGAACAACGCCAGCCGCTGGCCGCTCATTCTGGACGCGGGCGAGGACGCGGCTTCCGGCCAGGCCCGGGACCTCAAAGCCGGCGACGCCGCCGTTTCTTCGGCCGCCGTCGCCCTGATCCTGCAGGCCTACGCCCGCCTGCCGGACATCACCGGCTCCCGCGTCCGCTGGTTCACTCTCCAAAAAGGCAGTGAGACCATCGAAGCCGACATGGAGGGCGGCTGGCGCATCTTCCTGACGTCGTCGCTGCCGTTCGACGTCCAGGGAAGCCGCCTGGCCCTGGTCCTCAAGGAAAAGATCGGCAGCCAGAAGAACGAATTGGACTATCTCGACCTGCGCTACGACGCCCGGGTCTACTACCATCTGAAGACCGCCCCGGCCGAGCCGGACAAAAAATAGCTGGAGTTGGCCAAAATATAACGGCTTGCTTTTATACCCAGCGCTTTGCTAAGGTGATTTTACGCTGGTTATTTTGCTCATTTAAAGGACAATACGCCCCACAAACGAGGAGGCGACCATGAACCGCAAATCGTTGCTCATCTGGCTGGCCATGCTGGCCCTCATGTTCGTTGCCTTTTCCTGGATGGGCAACCGGCAGACCGCCAAGAACGAGCCCAAGGTCGTGGCCATCAGCGAGTTCATCACCCTGGTCGAGACCGACCAGCTGAAGGAGGTGCTGATCTCCGGCCACGAGATCGCCGGCGTGAACAAGAAGGACGAGGTCGTCAAAAGCTTCGCCCTGGACGCCACCGACCTGCGCAAAGAGATGCGCGAGCACAAGGTCAAGTACGCCGAGCGCGAGGCGCAGGAGAAAGGCTCGTCGATCTGGCTGGCCGTGTTCCTGAACTTCCTCCCGATCATCCTGATCGTGGTCTTCGTCCTCTGGATGATGAACCGCGCCCAGCAGGGCGGGGGAGCCGGCAAGATCCTTGGCGGCCACAACGCCACCAAGGCCAAGCTCTACCAGACGAGCGACAAGACCTTCGCTGACGTCGCCGGCATCGATGAGGCGGTCGAGGAGGTCCGCGACCTCGTCGGCTTCCTGAGCGATCCCAAGGCTTTCAGCCGCCTCGGCGGCCGGATCCCCAAGGGCATCCTGCTGGTCGGCCCGTCGGGCACCGGCAAGACCCTGCTCGGCAAGGCCGTGGCCGGCGAGGCCAAGGTCCCGTTCCTCTACGGCAGCGCCTCGGAGTTCGTCGAGATGTTCGTCGGCACGGGCGCGGCCCGCGTCCGCGACCTCTTCGAGAAGGCCAAGAAGCAGGCGCCCTGCATCGTCTTCATCGACGAGCTGGACGCCGTCGGCCGCAAGCGCGGCGGGACGAGCTTCGGCGGCGGACATGACGAGCGGGAGCAGACGCTGAACCAGATCCTCACGGAGATGGACGGCTTTGAGCCGAACGCCGGCGTGATCATCCTGGCGGCCACCAACCGCCCGGACGTGCTGGACTCGGCCCTGACCCGGCCCGGTCGCTTCGACCGCCAGGTCGTGGTCCCGCCCCCGGACGTCCGGGGACGCGAGGCCATCCTCAAGGTGCACGCGCGCAACCTGAAGCTGGCGCCCGACGTCGACTTCTCGATCATCGCCCGCGGCACCGCCGGCATGACCGGCGCCGACCTCGAGCAGATCCTGAACGAGGCGGCGCTGCACGCGTCCAAGGCCAAGAAACAGGCCGTGGACATGAGCGACGTGGCCTTCGCGGTCGAGAAGATCACCATGGGCCCGGAGCGCAGGAGCCTGGTGCAGACGGCCAAGAACAAGCGGGACACCGCTTATCACGAGGCCGGACACACCGTGGTCGGCTGGTTCACGGCCGAATGCGACCCGGTCCACAAGGTCACCATCGTGCCCCGCGGCCAGGCGCTCGGCGTCACCCTGTTCCTGCCGCCGGAGGACAAGCACAGCTACTCCGAACCGGAGCTCATCGCCCGGATCAAGTCGCTGTTCGGCGGACGCTGCGCCGAGGACCTGGTCCTCGGCTACGGCACCACCGGAGCCTCCAACGACCTGGAACGGGCCACTGACATCGCTCACCGCATGGTCTGCGACTTCGGCATGGTCGGCGAGGGCCTCGGTCTGCGCACCTACGGCGCCAAGAACCGGGCCGCCTTCCTCGACTACGGCTACGGCGAGAAGGACTACGGCGACCTCACCGCGAGTGAGATCGACAAGGCCATCGCCGGGATCACCGACCGCTGCTACAAGCAGGCGCTGGAGATCCTCAAGGCCAACCGTGCGGGGCTCGACGCTCTGGCCGCCGCTCTGGTCGAGAAGGAGACGCTCTCGTCCGAAGAGATCATCGCCATCCTCGGCCCGCGACCCAAGGCGTAACGACTTGACCCGCCGCACCTGCGGCGGGTTTTTCTTTTTCCGGACCCGGCAAGGACTCCGTTGACACGGCGCTGGCGCGGTTATAAACTTGCGGCGCGTTCCTTTACCGCGGAGGAAAAGATGGAAACACTGGTCAAGCTGCTGTATAGCCTGGCCGCCCTGGCCATCGCCCTGACCCCGACCTGGGTCTACCTGCTGGCGCGCCTGGCGCTCGACCCTCACGGCTTCTGGCAGAAGCTGGTCGTGCTCGGCCTGGGCGTCTGGTTCCTGGGCAGCCTGCAGCTAGTGCTGCTCGTCGTCTTTTTCGTCGTTCTTTTCGGGGCCATCTGGTCGAAGTAGGGTAATGCCGCGCCGCGCTCTCGAGCGCGGTTTTTTTGTTGCGACGGACAGGCCTGCATCGTATATTTGTGATATCATAGCTAAAAAGGCCTTAGTCATGTTCACCGCGATATGATCGATCAAACGACTCCTCCGGCCCCGCCGGCTGCCTCCGCGCCCGTCGTCCAGACCAAACGCCGCTGGCGCCTGCCCGCGCTCTTAGCCGTTATCGTCCTTCTGGCCGCCGGCACCTTCGCGCTTCGCGGTTCCTTCCTGCCGGGCACCGCCGTCAGTCTGGGCGAACGTTTCACTCTCCGGATCGGCGAGACTGCCAAATTTCGCGGCCAACCGCTCACCCTGACGCTCACGGGTCTGAGCCAACCGCCCGAAAGCGAATTCGGCACGCTCGGGCTCTGCAGCGGCGCGATCACGAAGTATCGCGTTATCTGGCTCGGACTGGCGGCGCAGGTCGAATGCAACGTCGGCTGCGGCTGCCAGGGCGGCGGCAAGTGGCTGCCTTACGAGATCGAGGAGGTCTACAGCGACTACTCGACCAGCGCCGAATTCCGGGTCTTCAAAACTGCCGACACCGAGGCCGTGCGATATCGCGATTGCGACGCCATCGTCGAAGGCCGAACGGCCGGCGGCAACTGGAAGGACATCCGCGGCGAGTGCTTCCGCCAGATGGCCCAGACCTACCGCAAGCCGGCCTACTGCAACCAGGCCTGGACCGCCGACATCCAGAAGTACTGCTGGGCCGAAGTTTCTGACCTGATGAAGCCGCAGGACTGCGATACCGTTCCCGACTCGCCCTGGGCCAAGGACATCTGCTGGGCGGGGATGGCCTACGCCAAAAAAGACCTTTCCTATTGCGACCAGCATCAATTCTCCGACCAGTGGGTCGCCAGCTACTGCCGCGCCGACGTGGCCATGTACTCGACCGTGCCGGTCGACTGCTCCATCATCAGCGACGAAGGCCAGCGAGCCGATTGCGAGTACGCGCAGGCCGAACGGACGGCCATAGAGGCGGTCGGAAAGGCTCAGACGATCGAGGACTGCCAGGCGATCGATCCGATGGACCAGTACCTGTGCTACAGGCGGCTGGCCGTCCGGGACCGGAACGGGAACTACTGCGGCCTGATCGCCGCCGGCTCCGAACGCGACCGCTGCTTCTGGATGATCGAGGAACAGACCAAGAGCACTGATTTCTGCCTGGACATCGCCGACAAGACCGTCGGCGACGACTGCCTGCTGTCGCTGGCCATGAGATGGCCGACAAAATACAGGGAGGACTGCCGACGTGCCTCGACGGCCCCGGCTCGCTCTTCCTGTTTCGGACACGTGGACGATATCGAATCGCGAGGTGAACTGGGCGGCGGCTTCTCATCGATGACGCCGGAAAAGCTGCTCAACTATGAGGTGACCTCCGAGAGAAAGGCGGAGGAGACGCCGGCCGCTATCCAGGTTGCACCGCTGACCATCGTGGCGCCTGGCGACAAGCCGCTCGCGGAAGCCAGCCGCAAGACGCTGTTGGACACCCGCGGCAAGACCGTACTCTTCTACACGATCAGCGCCGACGGCAAGCACACCTATTACGCCACCTCGGCCGATGGGGGAGAGCGGCTGGTGGTCGACGGCGCCGGCGGGACCGTCTATCCGAAGATCGACCGGAACGTCGGCATCCAGATATCTCCCGACAGCCGGCACTACGGCTGCGTGGCCGAACTCAAGGACGGCAAAAGAGCGGCCGTGATCGACGGCCAGGCCGGACCGGCCTATGACATGGTCAGCGCCCTGCATTTCGGCCGCGCTGACGCCCATTACTATATGGCCGAGACCAAGGAAGGCCAGGCCTATGTCTTCCGCGGCAAGACGCAGGGAGCTCCGGCCTCCACGGTAGACACTACGGGCCTCGCGACCATATCGCCCGACGGCCAAAGGTTCGCCTACCTGGCCAACGGCGGCGAGGTCTACGCCGACGGCGAACTGCAGCGGAATTTCCCGGGCTTCGGTTACCTGAGCTTCGACGGCCTGAGCTTCTCGGCCGACTCCAAACACCTGGCCTATTTCACCTACGCGAGCGTCGGCGGGAACAGTTACGGTTCGGGAAAGCAGCCGGACAAGGCCTACGCGGTCTACCGCGACAACCAGGTCATCGACACCTGCGACCTGTCTGAGGGTTATGATGTCCCGGCTGACGCTTCCTTGAACTACGTCGAGCGGCAGTACGGCAGGCGCAAGGGCCTGTACGTCATCGGCGACGGGCGCTGCACCATCTTCGTAAACGTCTCGAACTTCGTCTACGACCCGGCCGGCCATGTCTTCGTATACCAGAGCGGCGATCAGGCCGTGCTTTACCGCGGCGGGACAGCATTGGGCTCCATCGGCCGGATCGACTACCTGACCGCCGGCGGCGGCCACGCGACCTACCTGGCCCTGGCGCCCTACGGCGCGACCGAGCGCTTCTACGCCGCCGGACTCGACGCCAAGGCCTACGAACACGCCCACTACATGCTGGAGCCGCAGCTTTCTTCCGACGGCAAGAGCGTGACCGGTCGCCTTTCCATAAATGAAACGGGCTATCCGCTGACCAGCCTCTACTGGGACGACCGGGAAAGCCCGGCCTACGGTGAGATCTACTACGCCGGCTTCAGCGACGGCGCCGCCGAAGGCATCATCAGCCAGGGTGGCGTCATCTACCGCGTCGTTTTCAAGCGCTGACCGGCGTTCCGGCCAGGCGAACAAAAAATCCGCCTCCGGAAAGAGGCGGACGGAAAGCGTGACGCGAGGTCACGGCACTTCGATCACGGCAACCGAGCCGACGATGGCCTCGTAGTCCTTGGCCATCTTTTCGTCGAACTTCTTCGGCCAGACGCCCATGGCGAAGAACGAGGCCTCGGCCGGGCGCCCGGGCATGCGCTTGACCGTCATCCGGCCTTCGAACGGCTCGCCATTGAGCTTGCCGCGGAAGCCGAAGGTCGCCTTGTCCGGCGACATCTCCGGCGAGTCGACGTCCAGGCCGTTGGCCGACAGCCGGGTGAAGAGCTCGCCGGCAACGTCCTCGATCGAACGCTGGGTCGTCGGGAACAGCTGGACCGTGACGACCGCTTGGGTCTGCTGGTGCTCGAAGGCGATGGCGCCCGGATCCGCCGGATTCACGACCTGCCGCCACTCCTTGGCCGGCATCTTGACCACGACCTGCGCGCCGCGCGCCTGGGCAGCCGCCTCAGGCGCCTTGGGCGCCGGGGCCGGCCGCGCGCTGCGGTCGACGGACGAGCAGCCGGCGAACATCAGGCAAAAAGAAACGAGCATCACAAAAGTTACCGGTGTTCTGGCCATCAGAGCCTCCTTTGGAAAGGACGGTGCCGCCGCCGGTAGGCGAGTCGGATGCTTGCACCTTACCTATCCCTTGGCGGAAGTCAATAAGAATAATTTGGCTCAACATAGCCAAATATTTGGCGTTATATCGATATTTTAGCTAGATTTAGCAAAAATATGCAAAGTGACTCCAGCCAGCAAAAGACAGAGTGCCGCAATGGCGACCGTCTGAAGCAGCGAGAAGATCGCAGCGATATGATGCCAGTCGTCCTTCGCCAAATTATTTTCATCGAACCGCGCGGAAAATCAGGTCCGCAAACCACTTCTCCGCCTTTCAGCCTTATTTAGTGTCGTCTAAGATATATTGTACGACACGATACATCGGGCTTTTCCTTATATCCCCTGCGGGTCTGGGTACCAAA